>CAJJPW010000211.1 GCA_905193725.1 uncultured Eubacteriales bacterium | reverse complement strand
GTGCCCAGCCCCAATGACCACAATATCAAAACTTCCTGCGTCGTATTCCCACTTCATCTCATAGTACCTTTCATACCATACGAATTTACATCATGTATTTTAAATGACTCCGCCACATCAGATGCCGCAATTTTTAAATGACTCCGCCACATCAGATGCCGCAATGAATTATTTCCCCAGACAGAATTTTTCAAAGATCCGGTCTATCACCTCTTCAGAAACCGTCACCCCTGTAATTTGCCCTAGCTGATCCCAAGCGCTGTTCAAATCGATACAGCAACAGTCCAAATCCACTCCTGATTCCAGCCCAAAGATAGCGTCTTGCAAAAATTGCTCTGCTTGCCGCAAGGCAAATTCGTGTCTTTGATTGTTGATCATCACTCCATCTAGGCGCGCTTCATTTTCCACAGACATCTGGTAGATTTTCTCCAGAAGAGGCTCAATCCCCTGCCCTGTCTTCGCAGAAATGCAGAAGACTTCCTCGCTTCCTAGCTGTTTTCTGATCCTCTCCTCATTGCTGACTATATTTTGTGCGTCCACCTTATTGAGCAAGATAATCGCCTTTTTATCCTGCAATCTGTGGAAGATCTCCCAGTCGTATTCATCCATCTCCTCTGTGGAATCCAAGACGAATAGCACGATTTCCGCCCTCTGGATGGCGTCCAACGTCCGATCCACCCCTATGCTTTCCACAACATCCTCCGTTTTGCGGATTCCCGCCGTATCTAAAAACACAATGGGTAGGTCTTTGATAGAGAGTGCGTATTCAATCACATCCCGTGTCGTCCCTGGAATGTCTGTCACAATCGCCCGATCGTCATTTGCAATCGTATTGAGCAGAGAGGACTTTCCCACATTGGGTTTGCCCACAATGGCCACTAAAACCCCCTCTTTCCACACTTTTCCCTGATGATATGTGGAAAGCAGTCCTTTTATCTGTTCCAGCACGCTCCTCATAGGCGGCAGCACCTGCTCTATAATGGACTCCTCCAAATCCTCCTCAGGATATTCAATGCCAGCCTCGATTTGTGCCCGCACATCTGTGAGCGCATCCTGTAGCTTTAAAATCTTCTGAGAGAGCTTGCCCGACATGTGGGACATCGCCACCTGGGCTCCTGCCTGAGAGATGGCGCCGATAAAGTCCATCACTCCTTCCGCTTGGGAAAGGGATATCTTACCATTTAAAAAGGCCCGTTTGGTGAACTCCCCTGGCTGTGCTGGACGCACTCCCAATCTCACCAAAAGAGAAAGAACACTATTTATCACCGTCAGTCCGCCGTGAAGGTGAAATTCCACTACATCTTCCCCAGTATAGGAAAAAGGAGAGGCAAAATACACACATAGCGCCTGGTCATATACCATACCATCATACTGCACCTTGCCATAGTAAAAATATCTAGGGACAACTTCTCCTCCTTTGGAGCGCTCAAATACCTTCTCCATCACCTGCTTGGTGCCGCTTCCGCTGATTCTGATGACCCCAATACCTCCTGTCCCTGCAGGGGTTGCCAATGCGCAAATGGTATCCTGTTGCAAAAAACTCATCTCCTTACTGTTACCAGATATTTTATCACAAAAAATAGATATTTCACTAGAGATACATGGTAATTTTCTTAAAATGAGAAAAATTCTATCTGATTTCCCTGTGATCCTCATACACAATGCATCCCTAAGTGTTCATCTATCGCCAGCTATTTCCAAATTAATTTACCAGCCAGGCATACATCTCATTACCTATAGAAAATGTTAATCCTATAGTTATAACAGATGGATTTTATCTCTTATGCAAGAAAAGGCCTTAGAACATCTTGCTGCTCTAAGGCCACATTTCACGTCATTTTTATGCTTTTGCCTTGTACTTTTTCTTGATCACAATTCTTCTAAACGGCTCTTCTCCCTCGGAATATGTCTCCACCTTAGGGTTAGACTGAAGTGTCGCATGGAGAATGCGGCGTTCATAGGGATTCATTGGCTCAAGAGAGACCTTCTTTCCCGTCTTTTCCACCTTGGCAGCTAGCCGATTGGCCAATCTCACTAGGGTCTCTTCTCGCTTTTGCCGATAGTTTTCGGTATCCACCATGATCTTTTTATAATCTTCCCGATCCTTATTGACCACAAGGCTTGCCAAGTATTGAATGGCATCCAGCGTCTCTCCCCGTCTGCCGATTAAAATGCCCGAGGAATCCCCTGTGATATTTGCCCTAATATAATCGCTTTCCTCTGAGGCAGTGCATTTTGCGCCAATGCCCATTTTCTCAAACAAACCATTGAGAAAAGTCTCTACTTCTTTGCTAAGTCCCTGCTTCTCTCGCAATTCTACAATGGCGCTTTTTCCAATTCCCAAAAAGCCCTTGTTTCCCTCTTGGATAATTTCAATTTCCACTTCGTCAATGCTCATCTGCATCTCTTTTAGGCCGTTAAAAATTGCCTGATCAACTGTTTTTCCCTTCATTCTAACAGACTTCATGATTTATTTGCCTCCTCAACAATCACTTTCACACCCGCTTGCTTTCGATCCTGCTTTTTAAATACTGCTTCCATCACAATTTGAAGAATTAAACTATATGCACTAGATGCAATCCAGTATAGAGTAAATGCAGTATTGGAAGTGACGCAGATATAAATTGAAAAAATCGGCATAAACCAAAGCATCATCTTTCCACCGCCCTGCTGCTGCATCTGTGGCGACTGGTTTTTCATCATGATTTTTTGCTGTACAAAGAGCAGAGCACCGGATACTACCGGAAGTACAAACCAACCGTTGTTATATCCCACTAAATTATTCGCCTTAACAATGCTATCCGCAAGTGCCGTATAAGTGCTATCGTTAATGCTAAGTACCCCATCTGCAAAAGAGATGAGTCCATGATTTTGCAGCAAGCTCATGGTTTGAGGCGATAGATAGGTTGCATTTGTCTGAACAAAGCTGGCGAACTCCTGTGCATTTGGCATCACTCCAGCAAGGCCGGAATCCGGCTGCCAGAAGTTGTGAATCCATAGCCATGAGGGAAGCTGTGTCGCCTCAGGGCCAAACTGCGCTGCATTTAAGATGATATTTACCGTCTGCTCACTTGCCAGTACGCGCATCGCGCCGAAAAAGGCAAAGAAGATAGGTAGTTGAATAAGCAGCGGCAAACAACCTGCCATGGGTTTTACCCCACGCTTATTTTGCAATTCCTTTGTTTTCTTTTGTAAGAGCTGGGGATTATTGGCGTATCTCTTCTTTAGGCTCTCTAGCTCGGGCCCAATCTGTGCCATCAGCCGTGAACTTCTCTTTTGACGAATATCAAGTGGCAATAAAATGGCGCGCAATAAAAAAGTAAGTATGATAATTGCCAGCGAATAATCATTTATCAAACTATAAATGAAATTCATCACTATGACAAAAAAATCCGTGATAAAATTGTTGCTTAAAAATTCCAAATTAATGTTCCTCCAGTCAGAAATTATGGAACAGGATCATACCCACCTTTGCTAAATGGGTTGCACTTTAAAATTCTTTTGAGAGCCAGATAACCGCCCTTGCATGCGCCATACTTTGTAATCGCCTCCACTGCATATTTTGAACACGTGGGTTCAAAACGACAGCAAGAGGGAAAGTATGGAGAAATTGCCCGTTGATAAAACCGAATTATCAAAAGAAATAGTCGTTTCAAATTAACACCTTACTTTAATTCTTTTTTGGCAATAGTAGTATCCCAAATTTCTCCTGTAACATAAAAAGCTAAGTATCCAACATATGAGCGCGGGTGAGTAGGTAATTCATACAGCTTTGAATCTCAGTAAATTTTGCACTGGCAATAGAAGGCCTTGCGACGAAAATTAGATAGTAGCTATCCTGAATACGAGGCACTTGCACTAAAAATGCCTCTTTAAGCCTCCTCCTGACTTTGTTGCGCACCACTGCTTTTCCCACTTTTTTGCTGACAGAAAATCCAGCCCGCACCGGACCAAATTTTCGTTTCAGACAAATTAATACTAAAAAATTACCGGAAAAGGCCTTGCCTTTACGGTAAACATAATGAAATTCTCTATTCTTTTTCAGCGTGTTTACTTTACTCAAAGATATACATCCAAACTTTTTTTCTATCGGAAGAAAAGACCACTCAACCGCGGCCTCTTATGCAGATAATGCTTTTCTGCCCTTTGCTCTTCTGTGACGGACGTTTCCGAGGGCGGCTG
>CAJJPW010000210.1 GCA_905193725.1 uncultured Eubacteriales bacterium | reverse complement strand
ATAGCCGTTTACCAGCGTCTCTGTGACTTGATAAGCGCTTCCCACAGGGAGCCCCTCAATTTCGATGCTCTGCCCATCTTTTAGTGATACCGTACCGCCATTGGAGATCGTACCTGTTTTGCTACCAGTATACTGATATGTGCCCTGAAGCGCAGTCCCTGTACTGTCAGATAGATTTACTGTAAAGTCAAATTCCTGATTCGAGTCTGCGTACTCTCCCTCAACTGTCTTGCTGATGACCAGCGAGTTTTTGGCTTGTTCCAACGAGAGCTTTCCGTTATTCCCCAGCTCTACTGAAACATAAACCTGTTGGTTTTGGTTGTTTACCACAACCCTTGGGAATAGTGAATAGGAAGCCGTTTGGGTAATATTTTGTGTCTTCTGTGTCTCATAACTGCTGTTTGTGAACTTAGAAGTCCCTTTGGGGATATACCACTGTCCTGTTTCTTCGTCCCGCTTGGCATAATTCAGCGCCTCGCTGGCAATGGGCTCAAGCTGGGCTTTCATCGCATCATCCGTTCCAAAGATATAGTGATGATAGTAATACGTTTCCCCATCTTGTGGTTCTCCCCTTAATGGATCCCCATCTTGGTCATAAATCACCGTATTGGAGGCATAGAAGTAAAATTCATTTTCCTGAGAAGGATAAAAATCTACTAGTGTGCCAGCCTCGCCACTTATGCAATTCCACTGATTGGTATAGAAAGTATAGATATCCCCGTTCGTATAGGGGTAATCCTCCCTGACTATATCCGCCACAGTTTCCCGGGTGATATCCGACCTCAATCCTACCTCATAAAAAAATCTCATAGGATAGGCAGAAATACGCTCCACTTGAGCCTGCGTGGCTGTCTCCAGATCATCGGTATTTATCGTGATATTGTACTGCACCATGGGAACCAGCGCTGCAGGAACTTCCAGCCGCACTGTCTGATTTTGCGATTCCAGCTCCGTCTCCACCCTGGCAGTGATATACATCATGTTCTCTCCATAGACGGTACCTGTGGAATTGCCCGAAAAGGTATAAGAACGATTCAAATACACCGCCGTTTCTGGCACCCCCGCTTCTTGCACATAGGGCGCAATATACTCTCCAGCAGCGTTGGCATACCAAGCCACATCGTTGCTAAAATCTCCGGAATTTTGGTAGTATAAATCGCCTGTGGTTATAGCCGATTGCAAGAGATTTTCTGCCTGTTCTTCGGTAATATTTAGCCTAGTTGCAATGGAATCAATGAGATTGACAATATCTCCATCTTCCGTATCTAATCTACCCCCATGCGTGTTCTCATCAATCATTTGAGCAAATTCTGCTCCAGAATACAGAGCATCTGCATACACAAGACCATTTACTTTTTTGACCTCCATATACTCTCCAATTTCATCTTCAAAGGAAATATACCCCGAAAGATTTGGGGTTCGGGCGCCAGTATCTGTAGGATAATACCGAGATTGGATGATGATTTCCTCTACAATTTCAGAGAACGCTCTGTTGAGATCTGAACTGCTGTTGGCGGCAAAGTACTGATCTACATAATTGCCATCAGTAATCCCCGAAACTTTTGAAATATAGTAGCGATCCCTTCCATATTGGATGGACATATGCTCTCCTACCGCTGTGCTTTGATATGTGGTCCAATAGTTACGAATGGTTCTGTTGGACTGAGCAGGATCTAGCACAGCCTGTGCCACATCCCTGTCATCCCCTAGGTTATTGAGGCCAAGGCCCAGCGTATAGATTAACCCGTCTCTGCCATAGTGATCCTCTATCTGATTGCGTACATACGTTCCCGTCAGTTGGTTTAAAAAGGCAAAGGAGTCCGATGTGCTCCCTCCATTGCCAACATTGGAAGTCCCTACACTAGTATAGTTGGTAGTAGCAGCCGTGGGGGCGCCATCACTCATAAGGACGATAACGGGAATCCTCTTGGTTCCGTCTACATCCGTATCCTGTATAGCGCACAGCTGTTCCATTGCTTGATACATGCCATTTTGGGTATAGGTGCCCCCTGTCACGCTTTTACTGGCAAAAGGTACTGTCTGGCCTCCCTCATACCGCAGGTCGTCAGCTACACTCACTCGCTCCCCCTGTCTATTCGAGGAATACTGTAAAAAACTGCCATCAGTACTCTCGTACCGACCCAATTCCAGCAGTACCGTAGCTGTCTGTGTGTTAGAGTTCCCAAAATCTGCGTTGCCCGAATATAGGATAACACCTACTCGATTGTGAATATTGAGATCCAGCAGCGTTCGAATAGATTGATTGGTAGCGGAAACCATGTCGGGAATGGAATCCGATCCATTATCGCCATCTCCCATACTGCCAGATACGTCCAGCACCAACATGACGTCCACGGGAATGGTAGATTGCCCTATAATGCTCTTATTAGAACTAACGGCAGAAAGCCCGACTAAAAAATTATTCGTGCTGGAACGGGATATTGTAAGCGACAAGGGTTCCAGTGTCACATCCCCGTCTACTACGGTTTTATCTGTGACAATACGCCCTACGTCCGATGTGTCTGTCACTTCTGAGCCAAAGGACGCCTCCCAGCTGGTCAGCGTACTTGGGTCGGCAGCACGGCTATTATCTCCATCTGCTGCCAAAGCAAACGAATTGATTCCCAACAAACCCAGCAACATCACCAGGCTCATGAGAAAAGCCATGACGCGTTTGGAGCAGGGAAATAAAGTATGCACTTTGTCTTTCATTTTTCGGCATATCTCCTATCTATAGAATCATTCGATATGCACCCTTTATCGTCCACACCTCACGCTTCAGCTTTTGTATGCTGCATTGACGGCTAAAAAATTCCATTTGAATGAAAGTAAATCCGCTTAATCCGCTGTGTGGCGACCATCGATTCCCCTCCTTCCATTGGCGCTTCCGCAAATACCACAGAATGGTTATTCTGTGGTAAATTAGATGAAGAAATAAAAGGTACATATCTTATTTCATTATAACTTACATTTTACTAAAAATCAATTGAAAACTATACCTGAAAGCAAAGTTAGTCTTTGAAAAGTCAAGTTTATCTCTCTTATCCGATATTCGTTATTTATTCATATGGATTACATATATAACAAACCTAGGCTGTTAACATTTCTAAAAATAATAAAAAATGTTCTGTAGCGATGGAATGTTTTGTAGTTTGGCAGTATGAAATAGGTTTTTTTGATATGCAAACGAGGCCTACAGACAGTGAGTTTTGCAGGTTTATTTGAGTTTACCGACATATCAAATTTTCTGCTACAGTTATTGTGGGAAATCGCCCAAATAACTGTTAATTTCTTTCAGTGCATATCTTCTTACCACAGAATAACCATTCCGTGGTATTTTGATAGTATCCAATGCTTATACGATCAACTGCATTTTTCGTATCACGCGCTCATGGCTTTTCATACTAGCGGTTATGTAGATGCGCGTTGTTTCAATAGACGAATGTCCCAAAATATCTGCAAGATGCGCCAGGTTTTTTTCAATAGCATAAAAACTCCTGGCAAATAGATGCCGTAAATTATGGGGAAAGATCTTTCTCTCTTCCACCTGGGCGAGTTTACTGAGCCGTTTCATATCATGGCAAATATTGCTTCTATCTAGTGGTTTTCCATTTCTGGTTTGAAAGACCGGTCCATTTTTAATATCTCTTCGGGATATGTATTCCCGTAATTTTTCCACTAAATCTCTGGGTAAAATCACCCTTCTGTTTTTGCCTTTTAGTCGAATCTCTGCATACCCTGCATGTAGTGCGTCTACGGTGATAAATTTGAGTTCGCTTACTCTAATTCCTGTGCTGCACACAGTCATCATCACGTAATACAGCCGCATGTTGCATCTTTGTTTTGCAACAGTCAACAGCCGCCGATATTCCACATCTGTCAGTTCCCTGCTTTCATGTAGGAAAGAGCGCCGCTGTACTTTTAGCAACTTTACTGCACAATGTCCTAATCCTGCAAATTTTAAATAGGCATTAATCGCCGATAATTTGCAATTGACTGTTTGCACTTGAAATCGCTCGAGCAAAGACTCGCGATATGCTAAAATGATTTCCTTTGTGATGTTCTTCTGATATAAAAATTTCGAGAGAAATGCCACTTCTCTCATGTACTTTTCTATAGTCGCATCGCTTTTTTCCTCTTGAATCAGATGCTTCCGAAATGCTTGCAATATAGAATAGTTTATTGTGTGTTCCATTAT
>CAJJPW010000209.1 GCA_905193725.1 uncultured Eubacteriales bacterium | reverse complement strand
TGAGGGCAAACTTCTCGGTTATGATAAATGGATGGAACAAATGGGCGGTAAACCGGAGAATTGGTCTCAAAGCCAGTGGGATTCATTGCAGCAGGCGTATCAAAACGCCAAAAGCGTATGTGCAAACCCGAACGCTACTGCGGAAGCGCTGTCCGCCGCAAATGGCGAATTGGATGCCGCCTGGCAGAATTCCCCCGGGCAGTCAAACAATTCTTCAGCTATTTATGATCAAGCGGTGGACGCCTATGTGGATAAGCTGAGCAATCCAAAAAGCGATGAGTTCAAAAAGGTTGCCGGCAAATTCGGCGTTTCAGAGGCGGAGATAGATATCACTGCCGCAGCTACAGAAGTTGCCGTGGCCCTGGCCAATGTGAGTAAAACATCGCCGGGATCGCCGGAATACAGTGACGCGGTGATTGACTTTATTGGAAAGGTGGTCAATTTCTATGGGGAAGGAGCACGCGCTCTATTGAATAAAGCGTTTGGAAATGTGCCGGTTGTGAATGAGCAGATCGATCCCGCTATGGATGCGTATATTGATTTTACCACAGAAGGTTCCATGACAACCACAAGGGGAATCGTAAATAAGAGCCAGACAAGTACTCGTGCACAGGAATGGTTGGATCGAAATCCGGGCGCCGTCGACGGGATTAACGACGTACTGGTTCCTAGCAGTATGCGCCAGGGAACGGTTACAGACAAGCAATCATGATCAAGAGGTCAGATTAGGGTATTAAAGAGGAGGAATGCATGACATTGGCAAAAAATGCCGGAGCAACAATGGGAAGGCTTTTCTCCAGTAATCCAACGTAGACGACGGACGAGGAGATTGCCGGGATTTACCAGCGCTCTTATCGGTAAGATAGCCATTTGAGGACGATAATAGAATGATAAAATAGTCAGTGCCAGGGACAAAAAATAAACCTCCCTGGCACTTGCTATAAATAGGGAGAAATTGGCCCGATGTGGCAGGGAGACCAATCAAGGGTCTTAGAAGCATTGACGGTTAGGTTGTAACGTGAGATGGCGCTATGGATGTGGCAGGTTCATGGGTGCGACGAAAGTTTCCCTTGGGAAGGACGTGGGAAAGCCCAGGGCGCGTAGGATTTAAAGACTGATACAGAGCACCACAAGGTTATATAGGTTGAGGCAGATGATTGCCAAAACGGTGATGCTGTATATGGTGTGCACCGTTTTTTCGCTCAATTTTTTGCAGAGAAGTGTGCCCAAAAAACCACCGACTACGGCGGCGGGGAGCATATAGTACAGGGGCGTAAGGTCAAACTGTCCGTAGCCTGGAGACACCGCTGTGGTGCACACGTTCATAAGCTGGGACAGCAAGATGATGAAGAGAGAACTGCGCACAGATTTTTTGATGTCAAAGCCAAAAAAGACGGTCAATACAGCAACGTCAATCGCGCCGCCGCCTATGCCGATATAGGCAGAAGAGGAGCCGAGGAGAAAACCGGTGATGATAAATGCAAGTTTTCTTTGAATGGCTCTTTTTTGAAATCGGCTATGAAAGAGGGCGAAAAGCAAAAACAGTAGGCTGAGAATAATCTGGATCATATTGGTGGGGATGTCGCCAAAGAGCTGCTGTGAAAATCGAAACAGCTGATTTCCCGCAACCCCGCCCACCAGGGAGGCGAGCCCCAGCAAGACGATTTCCACGTCGATTTTGAAGCGATCCCTCAGGTTTTTAACGACGCTGACCACGCACATGGTGAGCACGGTGATAGAGGATAGAGCGCTGATGGTTGCCAGATCAAAAGCCTGCATCATATCCAGCGCCGGCTTGATGATTACGCCGCCGCCCATGCCGGAAATACCTCCGACCAGAGTTGCGATAAAAACAATTGCAAAATAGATCATATTCGGATTGCCACCTTATCTAAAATATTGGATGAGCTTATTTGCGATACGCAAGAAACAGACCTAGAGCAGATCATAGGAAGATTGCACCAATTGCATCATGCGAGGCACGATATAGGGGAAGATCTCCCGATAGGATTGGCAGTAGATGTGCCGTGGGGCATCGACTGAAGAGCTCTCCCGATACCGTTGACATCCGCCCCGACAAAGGGAAAACCACTCGCACCTGCGGCATGCTTGGGGCAATATCTGGGATTTCTCCACAAAGGCCATCTGGGTTTTACGCCGGTTTAGGGAGGGAATGCTGTCCTCGCGGATGTTTCCCAAACGGTAATCGTCCAGCACGTAAAAATCACAAGGGTATGCGCTCCCATCTGCCTCGAATACAAACTGCTGATAGGAACAAGTCCCTGCAAGATCACAGCTTTCCGGTTGGCGCCCTGCAATTCGATCCAGTAAGTTGGAAAAATAGCGAATAAAAACCCGCTGGCCCCTGACGGTAGCCCGATACCAGGCGTCAAACAGGTTTTTCATGGCGCTGGCGTACAGAAGGGGCGTGAGGCGATAGGGCGGGGGAGTATCCTCAGAGGAAAAAGGGGTGATCAGCGGAATATACTGCTGATAGACGAGCCCGTTTTCCAGGTAGTAGTGGAAGACCTTTTTGATGTTTCTGGCAATTTGTGGGGACAGCACTGTGAGGATGTTAAAATCCACACCATATTGCTCCAGCCTGTGGATGTTTTGCAGGATGGTGGCAAAGGTGTCCCTCCCAGAAACGGTGCGCCGGTAGGAATTGTGGATGCTCTCATAGCCGTCCAGGGATATGCCTACCAGAAAGTGGTTTTCCGCTAAAAAAGTACACCAGTTGTCGTTCAAGGTGTAGCCGTTGGTCTGCAAGGCATTGTGAATTTCCAGCTGTTTTACGTTGAATTTCCTTTGCAACTGTACCACTTGTTGGAAGAACTTTAGACCTGCAAGAGTGGGCTCGCCCCCCTGAAAGGAAAAGGTGCACCTGCCCTCGGCGCTGGCCAGCACTTTCTGAATGATGAGGGCAAGGGTGCTCTGCTCCATGACGCCAAAGGAGGACACGGCGCGGTGTTCGGATTCGTCCCGATAGAAACAGTATGTGCACTTCATGTTGCATTGGCTGGAAGCGGGTTTGATCATGGCGTGAATGGGTGGCATGGTTTCCTCCTGATAAGACCGCTGGAAAGCGGAGCGATATTTACGACTCCTTCTGAGCCCAAACCGGCATCATCAACTTGCGCAGCTGCAAAAATTTTTCAAAGCAGGCATGGTACTGCTGATGGCGGGTGTGATCCGGCGAGAACACGTGGGCCTGTTGCCGGAGAATGTCCGAAAAGGACGTGTCCCCCAGGGCAACTTGTAAAATGCGGGCGGCGCCCAGAGAACCCGGTTCGCTGGCAAACACTCGATAGCAGGCAGTGTCTAGCACATCTGCAAACATCTGGCAAAGGGTGCCGTTTTTGGAAGCGCCACCGGCCAGAAATACCTTGTGGTATGGGTGAGAAAAGGAGCAGAAACAGTCGTACATGGTATAGGAAAGCCCCTCGAAGGCGCTTCTCATGAAGTGCGCTTTGCTGTGCAGGGCTTTTAAGCCGAAAAAGCCCCCCGAAGCGTTGGGTTCTGGAAAGGGCGCACGCTCACCGTAGAGGTACGGATGAAAGAGCAGGCCATTGCACCCGATGGGGATTTGGCTGATGAGATCCTCCAATTCTCCCCAGCTTTGCTCTGGGAAAAGGAGGTTCCGGACAAAATCCAGCGAGGTGGCGCCGGATAGAGTGGGTAGGATGTTAATGTACATGCCCGGGACTGCGTGGTGAAGCAGCAGGCCATCGTTACCCAGCTCGGTGAAGCCTTCTCTGGGAAGCACGATTTGGTTGGCCAGAGTGGTGCCGATGATGGAGCAGGCGTCTCCCGGTTCCAGCATATCCATGCCCACTGCCGCTGCACAGACGTCTACCGCACCGGCCGCCACGGGAATGCCAATGGGCAAACCGGTGGCCGCCGCTGCCTGCGCGGTGATGCTGCCGATGACCTGGGTAGAGGGAACGGGCTGGGGGAACATCTTTTTGCAGGCACCCAAAGAAAATGCCTCCAGCTGCTCATATACATAGCGCTTTTGGGGGATGCTCAGGATGGCGGTGGAGGAATCCGTGTAGTCTGTGAAGATCTCTCCCGTGAGCCGGTAGTTGATCCAATCCTTACAGTGGAGCACGTACCCAATGGCGTGAAAGACCTCCGGCTGGTTTTCCTGCATCCATTTGAGGATGGCGGTGACAGAGCCGGCATACACTCTATTGGTGC
>CAJJPW010000208.1 GCA_905193725.1 uncultured Eubacteriales bacterium | reverse complement strand
GTATTGCAGCTAAACTAACAATTCTTTTGGTCTTAACTCTATTAGCGATTGTGGTGGCTACCAGTATTTTCAATTATAAAAAGTCGTTCAACGATCTAATTAATGAATATATTCAAACGGATTTGGCGCTCATTGATCAAAACTCTCAAAGCATTGGAAATTATCTTAATCAGTATGCGACCTTATCAAATTCATTGTTTTTAGATTATAGTTTTACTAGCAATATTCTATTTAACCGCACTGACAGTGCCTCAATTCTAGAAAATGATAACCGATTAAAACAGATTCTTTTTTCCAACGAAAATATTTTAAATTTAACGCTTTATACTTCTGAGAATCACAGTTTATATTCTCTTTCCCGTTATTTCAGCAGCAGAATATCTGATAACAGTCAGATTCAGGATTCAGAATGGTACCATAAAATGGAAAATGAAAATCTGACCTATGTAATTGATCCGATTTCTAAACGTGTGGATTATACCTATACTCCTCCTCTTGAGAAGGAAGAAGATGTTTTCACCTACCATCGGTGTTTTCGCAGAAATCCCAAGGGGGAAATATTGGCGGTTCTCAGTTTGTCTATCGATCCGACCGCCCTTATTAATCTCTGTAAGGCCTCAAAACGCGAGGGTGAGGAGATTATTTTGATTGGCGGTGATAGCATTCCTTTTTATTCTTCCTTTTCCGAAAACTTTTCTTTATCGCCGCACAATGAGAAAAAGGGCTACTATTACCAAAATTTTGAGGGAAAAACATACTTAGTCTTGTACAGTCAGATAGACAACAACTTCACTTTAAATAAGATTGTACCTTTTGATAAATTAAACCGACAGGCTATGGAAACTGCACTTCCTAGCAGTTTAACCGGAGGGTTATTTATTGCCGCAGTTATTATCGTTCTTTTGCCGGTAATCACTTTTACTGTAACAAAACCACTTAAGCAGATTACAAAAATCATTGAGACCATGGGTGACGCAGACAAATTTCCTAAAGTGAAAGTTAAGGGAAATAACGAGTTAGCACTACTGGGAAATAAATTCAATGAAATGTCTGATAAAATAGAGCATCTGATCACTTCTGAGGTAAAGGCTAAGCTGGCGCAAAAAAACGCTCAGATTGTGGCGTTGCAGGCGCAAATAAATCCCCATTTTATGAGCAATACACTGCAATCAATCGGAAATGATGCCATCCTTTGTGGACACGACGACATTTATGAGAAAATCAGTTCTCTTACCGACTTGATCCAATATGGATACCGAGCAGATTTACAAATGGTTCCATTGTATGAGGAGCTAGAATATATACAAAAATATATGTATTTACAAAAAAATCGGTTTGGTCGTCGATTAGATTTTTATATGGTGATTGAAGAAGGTATTTCTAGCTGCTTGATTCCCAAACTTGTCTTACAGCCGATTTTGGAAAACTCAATTGAGCATGGGTATTATGATGGATTAGCTTCACTAAAAGTTACTGTGGAAGCGAAAAGAAAAGACAATAGGTTAGTTTTGACTCTGTGGGACAATGGTAAGGGCATTTCTCCAGAGCAGTTATCAGAGATTAATCAATGGCTGTCCTTGTACGAGGTTTCTGTCAATATGAGCGAACATATTGGAATCAGAAATGTTTTCATGCGGCTTTTGCTTATTTTTGGGCGTAATGTCAGCATACGCTGTGAGAGTGACTTATACGAAGGCACAAAAACCATTCTGGATATCCCGGTAATTAAGGAGGAGTAAAAATGTATTCAGCATTAATTGTTGACGACGAGGCGCCAGCGAGACAACTGTTGAAAGCACTTGGAAGATGGAACGATATCCATGTAACGAATATTTACGAGGCTGATTCCGCGCAGGAAGGTTTGACGATCGCTCAAATAATGAAACCAGATATTATTCTTTGCGATATGCAGATGCCAGTACAAGATGGGGTTTACTTTTTAAAAGAGTTGGAGAAAAATTTAAAATTACCTAAGGTGTTGGTGATTAGTGGATATACAAGTTTTGAATATACCCACCAAGCGATAGTTTCCAAGGTGTTTAATTATTTAGTCAAGCCTATTAACCGGGTTGAATTAAACAAAAATCTATTTGAAATGATTAACGCTTTAGAAGAGGAGCGGGCGAATAAAACACCGGAACTTCCCCCTGATGCCGGTGATTTTGACGTGATTGCTTCTATTAAGCAATATGTTGAAAAAAATTATAGCCAGCCGTTGAGCCTGGAACAGCTTTCCTCGCATTTTTATATTAGTAAAGAGCATATCTCACGGTGTTTTAAAAAGAAATATGGGATTGGTTTATTTGACTTTGTCAATGAATGTCGAATGTCAGAGGTCAAAAAACTTTTAAAAGCCACTTCCTGCAGTGTTGATGAAATTGCGGAGAAAACAGGGTATAGCTGTGGGAACTATTTGAGCAAAGCCTTTAAAAAGCAATTTGGGATCACCCCAGGTGAATATCGCTTCCATGACTAAAATTTGACAGGATGGTCAATAAATTACCAATGCAAAATCAATGAAAAGCATATTCGATATGGCCTCATTCGGCTATTATATATACATGGCATTTTCGCTTTGGTGAAAACTATTGTTGAAAATGTACGTAGAAAATATTGGAGGATGTGTGTTGTGAAAAGAGTATTGTCAGTTTTATTGACCCTATCGCTTGCAGTCTCTCTGTTGGCTGGCTGTAATTCCGGCTCGGGAAATTCTTCCGCAGATTCCAGCAAGACTCAAAGCGCTGATTCCAGCGAACCCGTATCTGTGCGGTGGATTCAGCACCAGATTGAGTATGCAGACCCACTAAATAAGCTGGTGGACAAGTACATGGATGAGCACCCTAATGTCACCATTAATCTAGAGGTCAATGGTACCAACTATTGGGAAACCTTAAAATCCATGCTGGCTGCTAATGATGTGCCGGATATTTTTATGACCGACGGCTATAATGTAATGCGGTCTTATACCGATTATCTAGAAGACCTTTCTGATGAGGATTTTGTAGATGTGATCAAAGAGGAAGCTAGGCAGTGTGTGGATTTGGATGGACAGGTAGTCGGTCTGCCTACTGGTTTCCAGGGAAACGGTATGATTTATAACAAGAGAATTTTTGAAGAAAACAATATTGAAATCCCTACCACTTTCAGCGAGTTTAAAAGCGTGTGCGAAGAGTTGCAGAGTAAAGGGATTACCCCGATGATTAACGGCTACAAAGAGGGATACCATCTAGGCTTCTTCCTAGGTAGCATTGGTTATGCGCATATTCCAGATATGGAGGAATACAACAACCAGCGCTATGACGGCTCAGTGACGTTTGCGGGTCAGCCGGAATTGATGCGGTGCATTGATTTCCTGGACTATGTGTTGGAGCAGGGCAAAAACGATCCCTTAAATGTGGCTATGAGCGATGCCTGTACCCTCTTCGCTCAGGAACAGGCTGCGATGATGTTCCAGGGTGAGTGGACATGGGGAACTATTAAAAGTATCAATCCCGATATCCAGGCGGGTATGTTCCCAGTACCGGTTTCTGAGGTTGCTGAAGAAAACAAATTAACGGTTGATACTAACTGTTGCTGGCATGTTGGCAAGGGTGGAAATGCCACTGAGGAAGCCAAGAAAATTTTGAATTGGATTGCTCTGAGTGATTCCTCGAAAGAAATCATGGAAAATGATTTCCAAATTACTCCCGCGGTAGAGGGCTGGGATTATATCGGCGATAATCCGTTCTCCATGGCTGCGTTTGAGGCTCTGCAGGAGAGCGATACTTACTGCTGGCCTTGGGCTCGTTGGCCAGATGGTTTCCGTGATGCCGCTGGACAAGAGTTACAGGAATATATTCTTGGCAATGTGAGCAAAGAAGATCTGTTGCCTGAACTTGATAATATTTGGGATAAGCTTACCTGATCAAAGAGTCAGATGCAAATAAGAATGAAAACAGTTGAGGAACTTTGCAAAGTTCCTCAACTGTTTTAAAAAACACAGAAAAATTACCAGTAAGCTTCATAAGGAGATATGCTCTCGTGAAAGAAAAGAAAAGATATTTTTGGGGCTTCACACTACCTGTTCTAATTCCTTACACTGCTTTTGTATTAATCCCAATTTTGATGAGTTTTTACTATTCTGCCTTGGATTGGAATGGTATCAGTAAATCCACTGATTTTATTGGAATTCAAAACTATATTGAATTGTTTCAGGATAAAAACTATTTG
>CAJJPW010000207.1 GCA_905193725.1 uncultured Eubacteriales bacterium | reverse complement strand
CTCGGACGGCAGCGGCTTTGCCATGGCGAAAAAGCTGGGCATCCAGGTAGAGGAGCTGCGGCCTGGGCTCATCGCCATGAAAGAGCGGGGAGATACCTGTGCAAAATTGCAGGGACTGACGCTAAAAAATGTGGCTCTCACCTTGTGGGAGCATCAAAAACAGGTGTTCCAGCAGCAGGGAGAGATGCTGTTTACTCATTTTGGCATTTCCGGCCCGCTGGTGCTCACAGGGAGCATGTATGTGAAAGATCCCACTCAAGTGAGAGCGGAGATCGATTTAAAGCCGGCGTTATCGCCCGAAAAATTAGATGCTAGGCTCATCAGGGATTTGGAGGAAAACAAGAACAAGTCCTTTAAAAATATAGTGGGAGGCCTGGTGCCAGGGAAACTACAAGGGGTGCTCATGGAAACGTGCCAAGTGGATCCCGAGAAAAAATGCAACGGCATTACCAAGGCAGAGCGGCTGAGAATCGGGGAGTTTTTGAAGCATTTTTCCGTTGCCATCAGCGGATTTCGCCCGATTGAGGAGGCGATTATCACCAGAGGCGGTGTCAAAGTGGGGCAGATCAACCCCTCTACCATGGAGAGCAAGGGGATCAAGGGCCTGTATTTTGCCGGGGAAATGATCGACGTAGACGCCAAAACCGGTGGGTTTAACCTGCAAATCGCCTATTCTACCGGATATTTGGCTGGACTCATGGCGGCAGAAGAGGGGCAATAGCGGCAGAAAAGGGGGCAATAGCGGCGGCAAAAGGGCCTCTGGCGCGGATTTCAACTTGACAAGAATTCATAATGTATATAAAATGAAAATAGCAAATTTGATTTGCGGATTACATTTACGATATGAATATGAAATAAAAACGATGGAAAGAATTTGAATTTCGGAGGTGTTGAGAAGAGCGTGGAATATCTAATACCCTGCTTGGTTGGGGTAGCGGCACTGGTCATCGGATTTATCGTGGGAGGTGCGTATAGAAAGCGCAAGACCGAAGTGGAAATCGGGCGAACCGAAGATACGGTAAAGCAGATGCTCAGCGATGCGCAGGCCAAAGCCGAGGCAATGAAGAAGGAAAAGCTTCTGGAGGGTAAGGAAGAGGTTCTAAAGGAACGCAACGAATTTGAAAGGGAATTAAAAGAAAGACGTAACGAACTGCAACGCTCGGAGAGAAGGCTTCTCCAGAGGGAAGAGACGCTGGATAAGAAGATTGAAAGCGCAGAACAAAAAGAAGAAGCTTTAAATAAAAAGAACAAAGAACTGAGCAAAATTAAAGAGGATGCGGCGGCTGCTTTGGCAAAACAGCTAGAACAATTACAGCAGATCTCTTCCATGAGCGTGGAAGAGGCAAAGTCTCTGCTCATGGAACAGGTGGAAAACGAGGCCAGAAGAGACATCGCTGTGATGGTGAGGGATATTGAGACCAAAGCAAAGGAAGAAGCTGAGAAAAAGGCCAGAAACATTTTGTCCATGGCCATTCAAAGATGTGCGGCAGACCATGTGGCAGAGGCCACTGTGTCGGTAGTACACCTGCCAAATGACGAAATGAAGGGCAGGATTATTGGCAGAGAGGGAAGAAATATCCGAACCATTGAGACGGCAACGGGGATTGACCTGATCATTGACGATACGCCAGAAGCTGTCATTTTATCTGGATTTGATCCGGTGCGCAGAGAAGTGGCCCGGATTGCGCTGGAAAAACTCATCTTAGATGGGCGGATTCATCCCGCTCGAATCGAAGAGATGGTTCATAAAGCGCAAAAGGAAGTGGATAACCAAATCAAAGAGGCGGGAGAACAGGCGGTATTTGACGTGGGCATTCACTCTCTGCATCCAGAGCTGGTAAAATTACTGGGCAGATTGAAATACAGGACCAGCTATGGTCAAAATGTGTTAAAACACTCTATTGAAGTGGCCCATCTGTCTTCCATGATCGCCTATGAGATCGGGGCAGATGCCAAACTTGCCAAGAGAGCGGGATTGCTCCACGACATTGGCAAGGCAGTAGACCATGAAGTAGAAGGCCCACACATCCAAATTGGGGCAGATCTTGCTAAAAAGTATAAGGAAAATGCAGATGTAGTCCATGCGATTCAAGCCCACCACGGCGATATTGAAGCCAGAACGGTGGAGGCGGTCATTGTGCAGGCGGCGGACGCCATTTCGGCAGCGCGGCCAGGAGCAAGACGGGAAACGCTGCAAAACTACATAAAACGTCTTGAAAACTTAGAGGAAATTGCTAATTCGTTCGCAGGAGTCGAGAGATCATTTGCTATACAAGCGGGACGCGAAGTCAGGATTATTGTAAAGCCAGATGATATTGATGATGCAGGAACTCACCTTATCGCCAGAGATATTGTGAAGAAAATAGAAAAAGAACTGGATTATCCAGGACAAATTAAAGTAAATGTAATTAGAGAAACAAGAGCAGTTGATTTTGCGAAATAAAAAAGAGGCAGCAATGCCTCTTTTTTGATAGCGGTGTTGAGCCATAGAGGTCGGCAGACAGCACAGCGCGATACTCTTGCGGCGCCTCTTCACTTTTTGCCAGCGCCGACCCTGTCGCTAGAATGGGGCAGAGCGAAAAGACACAATAATTTGGCAAAGGGGAAAATATAGATCATAGAAAAGATGTTATTTCATAAGTATAAAAAGGAATCCATTTCTTGGAGGCGTATGGCGATCATCGGATGAAATGGCCATATGGTATTTTAAAATTGTGAAGGTGGGGAATGAAATTGCAGCAGGAAAGAGAAAGGTTGACAGCCTGGAAACAGTGGAAGATAGCGGATGCCCATAGCGATTTGCCCATAAAGCGCTACTGTGAAAAACACCATTGCATGGTAGAGCCTCCTGTGGGCAACCAAATTTCTAAGGAGCTGCTGGAGGCTTCGCCAGTGGAGCTACAGGTACTCGCCCTGTGGCCGCTCTATACCCAGGAAGATCTGTTTGCCAACTGCCAAGAGCAGCTAGGGCTGATGCGGGAGCTGGGGTACCTCCCGTGGATCGGGGGAACAGCTCCCAAAAAGAGGTATGTCTACGCCCTGGAGGGATTTGAAGGGCTGGGCGGGGAGCTCAAAAACCTCATCTACTTCTACCGGCAGGGGGTGCGGATTTTTATGCTCACCTGGAATGGCTCCAACCCCTTTGCCCATGGCGTATTGGGGGAGCCGGAAGGGTTGACCGAGCTGGGCAAAAAGGCGGTTTTGCTGATCAACCAGCTGGGCGGCATCTTAGATGTCTCTCACTTAAATGAACAGGGGTTTGACCAGGTGATGGAACTGGCCGATCATGTGATGGCCTCCCACTCCAACCCACGGGCTCTGTGCGACCATGTGCGCAACTTGACAGACCGGCAAATTGGCCTGCTCCTCCAAAGACAGGGATTTATCGGCGTCAACTTCTATCCGGAGTTTTTAAAGCAGAAGGGAGAGAGGGAGGAGGACGTCTCTGCCCGGGAGATTGTGGATCACATCCAGCACATCCTGGAATTGGGCGGTGAGAACCATGTGGGATTTGGGGCGGATTTTGGCACCCTGAACAAACTCCCTATTGGAATTGGGGATGTGACATGTTATGATAAAATAGTTGAGGAAATGGCAAACAGAGGATGGGAAGCTCCTCTGATACAAAAGATATGTTATGACAACTTAGCCAATTTCCTAGAGAAAGCCCTGGGTTAGCAAGCGCCGGCCAAGGGCTGGGAATCACTTTACAAAAGACTGTTGCGAAAGGAAAATAGAGATGAGAGACACTTATGAAAATCCGTTGATTACCCGATACGCCTCCAAACAGATGGCGCATATCTTTTCAGACGACGTGAAGTTCCGGACATGGAGAAAGCTGTGGATTGCCCTGGCAGAGGGAGAACAGGAGTTGGGGCTGCCCATCACCGACGAGCAGATTGACGAGCTCAAAGCCCATGCAGAGGACATCAACTACGAGGTGGCAGAGGCCAGAGAGCGGGAAGTGCGCCACGACGTGATGAGCCACGTATATGCCTATGGGGTTCAGTGCCCCAAGGCAAAGCCCATCATCCACCTGGGCGCCACCAGCTGCTACGTGGGGGACAACGCGGATGTGCTCATCATGGTCCAGGCGATAGAGCTGATAGAGACCAAACTGGTGAGCGTGATGAAAAAACTGGCGGACTTCGCCATGGAGCATAAGGATGATCCCACCCTTGGGTTCACCCACTTTCAGCCGGCACAGCTCACTACCGTGG
>CAJJPW010000206.1 GCA_905193725.1 uncultured Eubacteriales bacterium | reverse complement strand
CTGCCGCAGATCCTCCTGGAGCACCGTCACCAGTTCCTCTTTTTCATTATATTTTACCGTGCGGCGCAACAGGTCCACGGCTTCCTCCTGAATTTCCACTGCGGTAATGTGGGCGGGAGGCTGTTCTCTAAGCCAGATCATGGAAATCGCCCCGCATCCCGCTCCCAGCTCCACCGCCTGCTTCCCTTTCACTGGGAGGCAAAAGTCCGCCAAAAGGATGGTGTCGGTTCCGAAATGGTGGGTTTCGTTGACCAAAACAGAAACGCCGTTGCCCAGCGTTTCCAAATGCTCGCCCCAGCGAAACATCTTTCGCTCCCCCTTTCTGATAGAAAAAAGGCGGGGCAAACCCGCCTCGCCTTTTTCTTCATGTACCTACTTATTCCGCCTGGGGAGCGCCCACCGGGCAAGCATCCGCGCAAGCGCCACAATCGATGCAGGTATCGGCGTCGACCACGTATTTGCCGTCGCCCTCGGAAATTGCGTTTACCGGGCAACCAGCCTCGCACGCGCCACAGGAAATACATTCATCAGAAATTTTATATGCCATGTTCTTCACCTCCACAAATATTTACGCTATTATTGTAACACTAAGTAGAAATAATTCAAGCAATATTTTTATTCATCCAGTAAATTTTTTATTTCATCGTCGATGACAATTTCCTCGTTCTCTACCACATCAGGCACATATACTTTAATTTGCTGCAAAGTATACTCTCTGGCCTCCATCGTCTCATCCTTCAGCTGAATTTTCACCTTCACCTTTTCTGTAATGGCATTGGACTCCATCACCAGGCCTTTGCCATCTGGCGTACTCACCTCACTGCCCACTCGCGGCATCTTTTTGCGTGTCTTTTCATAGTGTTCATGCTCATAGTTGAGGCAGCACATGAGTCTCCCGCATAAACCGCTGATCTTGGTGGGAGAGAGGGAAAGGCTCTGTTCCTTAGCCATTTTAATCGAAACGGGTTGAAAGTCTCCCAAAAACGTGGCACAGCATGCCGGGCGTCCACAGGGGCCAATCCCCCCTACCATTTTGGATTCGTCCCGCACACCAATCTGCCGCAGTTCGATCCGGGTCTTAAATACCGACGCTAGATCCTTCACCAGCTCCCTAAAATCCACCCTGCCATCTGCCGTAAAATAGAAGATGATCTTGTTGTTGTCAAAGGTGTATTCCACATCGATGAGTTTCATCACCAGTTTATGCTTCTCTATTTTTTTTAGGCAGATTTCAAAAGCTTCCTTCTCCTTCTGCTTATTCTGCATCATTTTATTGTAGTCTTTTTTATCCGCCTTTTTCATAACCTGCTTTAAGGGTTTGACAATTTTTTTGTCATTCATGTTCCGCTTGGGTAGCACCACAGTGCCGTATTCCACGCCTCGCACCGTCTCTACGATAACGTCATCCCCCACAGCGAGATCCAGTTTTCCTGGGTCAAAATAATAGATTTTTCCTGCTTTTTTAAATCGAACTCCTATCACATAGGACATATATTTTTTACCTCCAATAATCTAATCAACATGTCCTGTAGCGCCAGCGAGAGGTTTAGCCCCTTGCTCCTTATGATATTTTGTTTGGTGCGCTCCAGCACATCGATGGCACGCATCAGTTGGCTACACGTCATAGCACTGTCATACCTCTGAATTGCTGCCATTTGATCTATATTATATAGATATTTACTATTTTGTAGTTGTTTATATAATAACATATCTCTCAAAAATAGTATATTGATCGTTATGGCTTTTTCAAGATTTTTTTCTTCCTCTTCCAGCACTGCCTGCATACTGCTAGTCGCAAAATTTCTCGTGTCCAAATAACGGTACGTTATCTCTTTGAGAATTCTTTCCCGGAAGGCAAAGTAATCCTCCTGCTTGGCCAAGGCAATGGCGCTGAGCAGTTTACGTCCGCTGAGCCGCGCAATGAGTTTTCCCTGCACTGTGCTCATCCCATAGTCCTTTGCCAAAATAGCCGCGATCTTTTCCTCCTCCATCGCTCGAAAACTCAGCAGCACGCAGCGAGATTGGATAGTGGGTAAAATCCCGTTGATACTTGGGGACAGCAGTAGAAAAGTGGTATCTTCTGGGGGCTGTTCCAAGTTCTTCAGCAGGCTATTTTGAGCCTGCTCTACCATAGTAGCTGCTTCTTTAATAATCACAAATTTTTGCTTTCCCTCTAAGGGGCGGTTGGCAATGAATTCCCCCACTTTGCGAATTTGGTCGATTTTGATGCTGCCATTTTCTCCCTCAATGGCCATTACGTCCACGTAATTGCCCGAAAGGACTTTTTTACACTTTGGGCAAGTGCCGCATCCACTTTTTGACATACATACCTTTTTCAGTACGATGTTTAATGCCACATCCATTAGGCTGTCTATGCCTTCTCCATATATGATATAGCCGTTGCGCAAATGTTCTAAATCCAACAGTTGGCTCACATCAATTTTCAAAAAATTTGTCTCTGCCATCACTAATTCCTGTTCAATTTCTCTGTGCCAGCAATGTAAGCACCGCTTGCTGTACTTTTTCCTGGGTTTCGTACTTACTGCCCGATGCGTCTATTACAAGAATTCTGTCGGGAAACTGCTTTGCCACTTGTTCAAAGCCCTTTTGCACCTTGGCGAAGAAGGCGTCCCCCTCCAGCTCCAGACGATCCAGCTCTTTATTTTCGTTCATTCGCTCAAAGCAGTCCTTAGCGGCAAACTGCAGATAGATGGTGGCATCTGGCCGACAGATCTCATACACGTGCCGGTTAATCTCCAATACTCTAGAAATCCCCAGTTCTCTAGCCACCCCTTGGTAGGCCAACGACGAGTCGATAAACCGGTCGCAGAGTACGATTTTTCCCTGCTCTAACGCCGGTAAAATCACCTTGTGTACGTGTTCTACCCGTGCAGCCGCATATAAAAACGCCTCTGTGAGCGCCTCCATGCCTTGGCTTTCCTTGCTGAGCAGAATCTCCCGTATCTGCTCAGAAATTGGGCATCCGCCTGGCTCTCTCGTAGTGAGCACCTGGTAGCCCTCTTGTGTCAAGTATTCCGCCAAAAAGCGAATTTGTGTGGATTTCCCACATCCATCTACTCCTTCAAAGGAGAAAAAAAGTCCCTTTTTCATTGCCTACACCAACTTTAAAATAATGTCTCGAAGTGCTTGCACGCTTTCTGCACCATACATGGGATTCTGTTCTTCTAACTCTTGCCGCTCGCCATAGCCGTATAAGGCCGCCACGCTCACCATTCCTAAGTAGTTGGCTGCATAGATATCCGAGCCCCGGTCTCCCACCATCATGGCCGTCTGTGGGTCCATATGGTCTCGATCCAGTATTTTGCGGATCACCAGTTCCTTCCGGTTAGCGCCTCCTTTAAACAGATCTGCCCCGGCGATCTCGTCAAACAGCTCCCACATATGTTGCCCATTGAGGCAAATTTTCGCCTCCCGATCTGGTTTCATTGTCGCCACATAGAGCTTTATTCCCAGCTGTCTCAGCTCGTGGAGCAGTGCAATTACTCCCTCAAATGGAGCGGCATTGAAAATGCCATTGACGAGAAAATCCTCTTCAAATATTTCCCTCGCTCTTACGTTTTTTTCTTCTGTATATCCATAGTACTGGCTGAGAGACTCAGTAAGAGGCGGCCCCACAAATTTCATAAGCTCTTGTTCGGGTTTTCTTCCATCCCCTATCTTCTCAAACATATAGTTCAGAGAACCTATGATTCCCTGCTTTGAATCCAGTAACGTTCCATCTAAATCAAAAAAGATATGCTTTATCTTCATATTTCCTCTTTCCCATGGCCAACATTCTTGACCTACTCTTTATTTTCCCTTCCTTATATATTATAAACCAAAATGCACCCGTTTTGCACGCCAAATAAGCGATAACCCCAGCGTCTCGCCTCCAGGAGCATCTCTACATGCCTGGGCTCCACTTTTTGCCCTGGCAAAATAACAGGAATCCCCGGCGGATATGTTCCTACACTGGCAGCTACATAATGACCCTGCGCCTTTTGCAGGGGTACACTTTGTATCTTTTGTTTGGGCTGACCAGTAAACAGCTCTCTTTCATATGTGAGGTCGTAACTAATCTCTGGCTCGCCAGATATGGTTTTGCGTTTCCGCGGCAGCTGGGCGATCGCCCGCTCTAAGGCCAGATAATCCCGCTCCTCATCCATCAAGGTGAGGATAAAAAGGACCGTATGGGCATCGGCCGTCTCAGGATAATACCCCTGTCTCTCTAAAA
>CAJJPW010000205.1 GCA_905193725.1 uncultured Eubacteriales bacterium | reverse complement strand
CCACTTGAGAAAGCGCATCTGAGAACATCTCCGGCGTCATCTCCACCAGCACTTCTATCTTATCGCTGTTGTTCTCACGGCTGACGACAATCTGGTAGTTTGCCGGATATCCTTTGTTGAGCAGAACTGTTTCAATTTGAGAGGGGAATACATTGACTCCTTTGACGATGAGCATATCGTCGCTGCGGCCCATGGGCTTGCTCATTTTAATATGGGTACGACCACAAGAGCAGGGTTTGCTGTTCAGCACACAGATATCCCTGGTACGATACCGAATCAGCGGGAACGCCTGTTTGGTGATGCTGGTAAACACCAGTTCTCCCTTCTCCCCTTCTGGCAGTACTTCGCCGGTATTGGGATCGATGATCTCTGCAATAAAGTGGTCTTCATTGATGTGCATACCCGTCTGTTCGCTGCACTCAAAGGAAACGCCTGGGCCGGAAATCTCCGTCAGGCCATAGATATCGTATGCCTTAATGCCCAACTTATTTTGAATATCCTGGCGCATCTCCTCGCTCCAAGCCTCCGCGCCAAAGATGCCGGCCTTCAGTTTGATCTGATTTTGCAGGCCTCTTTCGATGATGCTCTCTGCAAGGTATGCCGCATAAGAAGGCGTACAACACAAAATAGTGGAGCCTAAATCGCACATGAACTGAATTTGCCGCTCTGTATTGCCAGAAGACATGGGAAGTGTCAAGCTGCCTACTTTGTGAGAACCGCCATTGAGCCCCGGCCCCCCGGTAAATAGGCCATAGCCATAGCAAACGTGAACCACGTCCTTCTTGGTGCCGCCTGCCGCTACAATCGCTCTCGCACAGCACTCATCCCATAAGTCAATGTCATGTTGGGTATAAAAAGCTACCACACGGCGTCCCGTGGTACCGCTGGTAGACTGAATGCGCACACAATCCTCCAGTGGCATTGCCAGCAAACCGTAGGGATAGGCTTCTCTCAAATCATCCTTTGTGAGAAAGGGCAGCTTATGTAAATCGTCTACTGATTTGATATCCTCTGGCGTAACGCCTTTTTGCTCCATCAAGTTGCGGTAATAAGGCACATTTTGATAGACATGATGTACTGTCTTTACAAGGCGTTCATCCTGCCATGCGCGAATCTGTTCCCGAGACGCACGCTCTATCTCGGGTTGATAATAGTTTTCCACTGGTAAACCAATCCCTTCTGTCAAAAATATGCATAATTTTTTTTATTATAACAAGATTTGCACGCCGCTTCAAGTATTCTAGCGGCAAAAAAGCGGCACAAGAATGCATTTTTCTCTCGATTATGCGTATTTTAGACAAAAAAGCGAAGCTGGGATTTTATCTTGGTTCGGATCATAAAAAAAGCAGTGGAATGAGTCCATTCCATCTCATTTCAAATGGGCTAACATCGAGCGAAAAATCTCCCTATGATGTTCTTCATCTAAAATAATGCGCTTTAGGTTTTCTACAATATTTTCGTCCTTTATGGCGTCGCACTGCCTTTTATATTTATCAATCGCCTCTTCTTCTCCCTGGAGGGCATTTTCCACCAATTGCCTTATTTTGCGTGGGTAATGATTATAAGAAGGCGTCCAGTAAAATGGGCGCGTCCTATTGAAGCTCCACAGCCTTGGATCCAGCCCCATCTGCGCAGCAAGTGTGGCAAAGATATCTAGATGATGCATCTCCACAATGCTGATCTCATGAAAGCACCTGGCAAAGCCTGCGTACTCCGATTTGAGGACCACGCTGTTATAGAAATATAAGCTCACTGCTGACATTTCAGAATTCCTGCTTCCCACATTGCTCAGCATCGCATGGGCGTAATCCAGCCGCTGGCTCTGTGTCTTCACCGGAGGGTATGGCACATCCAGAGAAACTTGAAAAGCACTGTTTGTTTGATTGAGATCCATTTAATAACCTCCCCTACTCTGATACGAGAATACTGATATCATTTTATGATCTCACCTGGAAAATTATGTGGCACGACGGCTTTTATGGATTTCTTCCACTCACCATTGAGCAGCCAAGTGTTGCTCCAAGTTGGCATGTCCTCTCATCTATTTCAGAAAAACACATCTACTGTAAAATCCAAGTGTTTTCTGCATTTTAGAAGGCATTCTCCTCCCTCCATAAACAAAAAATTCAGGCAATTCAGTCTTGCTTTTTCACAATCGCTTTGCTATAATGAAGTTGAACAAAGGTGTTCCGAGAATTCGGAGCACCTTATTTTTTTGTATTTTTATATGTAGGAGGATGATTTTATGAGTGCAGGAGACAATGGCTTTGTGTTAATTTGCGCATCATTGGTTTTCATCATGACACCTGGCCTGGCCTTTTTCTATGGAGGTTTAGTGCGGCGGAAAAACATCGTGAATACCATCATGGCCTGTGCAGGTATTATGGGGCTGTCAGTGGTTATGTGGATCTTATTTGGTTTCTCCCTATCCTTTGGCGCAGATCATGGTGGCATCATCGGCGGCTTGGAGTACATTTGCCTCAATGGACTTAGCTTTGAAGAGGCGCTTTCATATGCTCCCTCCCTTTCCTCCATTACCTTTGTGGTGTTCCAGATGATGTTTGCGATGATTACACCAGCGCTCATCACTGGTTCGGTAGCGGGGCGCATGAAGTACAAGGCGTTATTCCTCTTTATCGCTTTGTGGTCGCTGCTGGTCTACTATCCTATGGCCCATATGGTGTGGGGGTCGGGTGGATTTTTAGCAGAGCTAGGCGCGGTGGATTTTGCCGGCGGCAATGTGGTACATATCAGCTCTGGTGTCAGCGGCCTGGTGTTAGCGATTTTGCTGGGCAGAAGAAGCGGTGTAGAACACACGTCTTACCGTGTCCATAACATTCCATTTGTATTTTTAGGTGCTGCACTGCTCTGGTTCGGTTGGTTTGGATTTAACGCCGGTTCTGCCCTAGGCGCTAACGGCCTTGCTGCTCACGCGTTTTTGACTTCAGCGCTCGCCTCGGGAACGGCACTGCTGGCCTGGATGATCATAGATGTGGTTAAGGATGGCAAACCAACGCTGGTTGGCGCCTCCACAGGGCTGGTCGTCGGCCTAGTCGCCATTACCCCTGGCGCTGGCTTTGTCCCGGTATGGGCCGCTATCATCATTGGCGCAGTGGTAAGCCCCCTTTGCTACTTTATGATGAATTTCCTCAAGAAAAAGCTCAAGATCGACGACGCCTTAGATGCATTTGGCTGCCATGGCATTGGCGGCATCTGGGGCGGCATTGCCACCGGCTTATTTGCACAGACAGGCATCAACCCTGTGGCTCAGTGGAACGGCCTTGTCTATGGTGAGACGCAGCTGTTTACCGCTCAGATCATCAGCATTTTAGTTACCATTGCAGTTGCCGTTGTGGGTACACTGATCTGTATTGGCATTACCAGAATCTTTACCAAGATTCGGGTAGAGCACAAAGAGGAACTCATCGGCCTAGATACCACACAGCATGGCGAACAGGCATATCCATCCTTTAATGGATTTGATTGAGGAAAGGGGAATTTGTCATTATGATGTATAAAGTAGAAGCGATTATCCGAGAGGAAAAGCTGGAAGATATGAAAGCAGCACTGCATGAAATCCAGATCAATGGAGTAACAGCCTACCAAGTGATGGGCTTTGGCAGCCAACGTGGTTATCAAACGGTAGTCCGTGGGCAGGAAATTGATGCCATGCTAGTGCCTAAAATCAAGCTGGAAATCGTGGTTTCTTCGGAAGAATGGAAGGAAAAGGCAATCAAAAAAATTCAAGAGGTTGCATTCACAGGTGAGGTAGGTGATGGAAAGATCTTTGCCTATGAGATCACCGATGCACTGAAAATTCGCACCGGAGAGACGGGTTATGATGCCCTTCAGTCAACTGGCGAGGCTGATCAAGGCAAATAAAGCGAAAAATCATACACAAGAAAGACCGCCCATATGTGGCGGCCTTTCTTATTTGGTAAAACACATGCTCAGCACTTATTTTTTCTTTCTGTTGTTGTAATCAGCGTTGATCTGGTCGCTCCAACTAGATGGTATCGGTCTGCTGGCCCGGACATGACAGACGGTTTGGGAAACGGTATCAAATACCACAGCTGTCCCTTGCTGATCTGCATGATAGTTGACAGCCCTATCTGCACCGATTCCAAAGCGCTTTGCTGTTTCCACAGCATCAATATTAGCGCCCATAAAAAGAAATTCCCAGCCGTATTTTTCTTTTTGGCGCTCTACCATCCTTTTGACTTCATCGCTGCGGTAAAAATGGCTCC
>CAJJPW010000204.1 GCA_905193725.1 uncultured Eubacteriales bacterium | reverse complement strand
TGGCTTAGCATCTGCCGCACCTCGCTCGCCGTATCGGCACTTAGAATTATGCGGTGTTGCCTTAATATGATACACCCTAGTGTACACGAAAGTACGACTTAAAGCAAGTACTTTGCGCACCGGAGGTTTTACAGCTTTACGCCCATTTTTTCCAGCGCAAACAGCGCTGCGCCCAGGCTGCCGCACAGTTGGCTGTACTCGCTGACCTCCACCGGGGCTTTCAGGGCGGTTTCCAGCTCTTTCACAACGCCGCGGTTGCGGGCTACACCGCCTGTCATCATAAAGGGGGCCACGCCGCCGGTGCGGCGGGCCAGGGCAGCGGTTTTGCCCGCAACAGATTTGTTCAGGCCGTGGATGATATCCGCCGGTGCGGTGCTGCGGGCAATCAGGCTGACGACCTCGCTTTCCGCAAACACGGTACACATGCTGGAAATGGTCACATCGTTGTGCCAGTCCAGGCCAAGCTCGCTCATCTCCGGCAGCTTCATCTGCAGGGTGCGGGCCATCATCTCCAAAAAACGGCCCGTGCCGGCAGCACACTTATCATTCATGGCAAAGTTTAGCACTTTTCCCCCTTCATCCATGTGGATTACCTTGCTGTCTTGGCCGCCGATGTCGATAATTGTGCGTGCCTTTGGCCACAGAAAGTGGGCTCCTTTTGCATGGCAAGTGATCTCTGTAATGTTCTCATCTCCCTCGCTAATATGGGCTCTTCCGTATCCTGTGGTGACCACTCTGTCTATCTGCTCCCGCTGCAGTCCGGCGTCTTCCAGCGCCTTATCCAGCGCCGCATTTGCACTTCTCTGGGCGCCGCCACCTGTAGGTAGAATACTCGAGCCGATCATCCGCCCCTTTCGGTCTACAATCACTGCATCTGTGCTGGTAGAACCGCTGTCGATTCCCGCAAAATACATGCCCTTTTCCCCCTTTGTTTCTCTACCTCCATGGAGCGTTTCCATAAAAGCCTCTACGCGGGTTTTCAGTTGTCCACTGCTCTGCATGGTGAAGTCCGTCTCTATCTTAGTCAACGGCACAGAGCACTGGTTTTTAATCTCCCTGTACTCCAAGCCATAGTAATCGCAAAATTGAATAGTATGGTAGATCACTCCCTGAAGGGCTGGGTCTTCCCACAAGGCTCGCCGGGCAGAGCCAGCCACCATCCGGCGGCATGGGACCTGCCGAAGCAGCGCAGCAGCATACTGCTCCATCAGCGCTCCTTCTCCTCCCTCGTCTTTGGGACTATCCACCACCCGGTTGCCCACACATGTCAAATTTCGGACGGGCAATGGGCAGCAGCTCTCCACCAAAGCCTGGGTTTCGCTGCCCACTCGGGCTCCCAACAGCGCCACATAGGGCTCCTCCTCTTGCACCTTTGTGGCAAAGGAACACAAAAACCTCTCTCTATCAAAGGACTTTCCACTAAAGCGTGCATAGGCCTCTTGGAGGCGGGCCAGCTCCCTTGCGAAGCGCCTGATTTGGCACACTTCATGGGTGTGCGGCAGATCTAGCAGATAGAGAAAGCGACAGCAGTTTTTTTGTTTGAGCACATCGTATACCCTGCGCATCACATCGCAACAGTTCACCAGCACCAGCTGGTCCACACCTCCCTCTAGCACCGCCTCTAGCACCGCCTTGCCAAAGCCGCACAAGTTCACATGGGAGGCCGCATCGCTCAGATCAAAATTTTCTGCCATTCGATCCAGCACAGCAGTCTGAGCACCAAAGGCCTGGAGCAATTCCACTGGTGTATACTTGCACACGTAGTAAATCATCTTCTCTCCTCCAATATCTCCAAAAAAGCCTCCATTCGAGTGGCAATCTGCCCATCCCCAGAATTGGCCGGGCAGCAGGCGTCTCCATCCAGCACCAAAGTGGGCAGTCCTTCCCCTTCTAGAGCATCTTTCATCAGCCGCGCCGCACCTAGCGTAGGCTTGCACCCCCAGTGGGCAAAGATCACTGCTCCGTCAGCACGAGTCAGCTTGGCCACTTTCAGGGCATTTTGAATCCGTCCCTGGGGATCCCCGTTGTAGCCAGAGTATACCAGTCTTCTTGCCATAGATCGGTAGGGCTGGTCTTCCTCCAGCGGAAGGAGCATGGCGTCGTAGCCTAAATCGCAGCCAGTAATTACCACCTGATTCTGAAAGTTCAGCAGTCTCTGTAAAGAGGGCTGCATATAGGGGAGCACATGAATCCAAACCAGCCTCTTGGCCGTTGAAAGCGGCGCTTGCTCTGTCTCCTGTGCCAGTCTTGTAAAGTAGGCCACGCTTTCCTCAGATCCCAGCAGCATACGGCTCATAATCACTCCATACATCTCCCCTGTCATATCGGCAGGCAGCCGTCTTTCTGCCCGGGCCTTGAGACACTCCAGATATTTTTCAGCGCTTAGCCGGCTGCAGTAGGCAACAGTGCGCAGCGTGTCATCGGCGATGTGCTTCCCTGTCATATCCTCCAAGAAGACCTTCATTTCCCGCAGCTGTCTTTCCACCTCCCGCACCGAATCCTCGCTTTTCTCATAGGGCACATCGATAAAAAATTCCGGAACGTGAAACTTCTGTTGTACATAGGGAAAGGTGATCATATTGCCATCACAGGCTAGGCTGGTGTATATGACAAAACGAGGGATGGGCACTAGTCCATTTTCCGCCGCCCCCAAAAACGTCCGATGAAAGGAGCATAGGGTGTCTGAAGCCCCCTGTTCCACTGCAATTTCCTGAAACCGGATCTCGCATTTGGTCCCCATGAGGTAACCCGAGATGGTCTCCAGCGAGTAGGGCGTGATTCCCGCGGCCAGCAGCAGTTCACTGGGGGTAAAAATACTCACCAAAGCAGCTCTCTCAGGATGGGCCAGGGCCTCAATCGTAACGCTTATGACAGAAGAAGCCGCCAGTCTCTGAGCCGATGTGCGGCCTTTGGCGGAAAACGGCAGTCCAAAGGTGAATCGGTTGGCGCGATAGCCCGCTAGGAGCAGGCGTCGAGCGCCCTCTGGGTTTTTCAGAGCACACCTGGTTACTTGGCCTCCAAACCATTTTATAACATCCATATGGCCATCTTTCCCCTTTCCGCTGCCAATCTGCTGTTTTTCACCTAATCCAATGCAAGGGGAACGCTGGCACGTGTGTTGCCAACATTCCCTTTTTTCTTACATATTTTTCTCTATTATAAAAGATATTTTTTGAGATGTCATTGGACAATTCTGCGTATTTGTGGCGTTGGGGGCTGTGCATATATGCCGCCCTTCTATACCTGCGCCATTTTTCTCATAGCGCCCAACTCTGGCTCTCGGACTGGAGCTCCGTCATCCGTCGGTAGAGTCCATCCCGCTCCATGAGCTGCTCTGGAGAGCCTTGCTCTGCTACTTCTCCGTCGGATAGCACTACGATCCTGTCCGCTCCTGCAATCGTCCGCATCCGGTGGGCAATCACTAGCACCGTCTTGTCTTGGATCAGCCGGGAAAGCGCCGTTTGAATCAGCGTCTCATTCTCCACATCCAGGGATGCAGTGGCCTCGTCCAGCAAGATAATCGGCGCATCCTTTAAAAATGCCCGGGCGATGGAGATCCGCTGTCTCTCTCCCCCTGAGAGATCACAGCCATTTTCTCCAATTCGGCTGTTCCACTTGTCGGGCAGTTTTTCGGCAAATTCATCGCAGTTGGCCAGTTTTGCCGCTGCCAACACCTCCTGATCGGTAGCATCCTTTTTGCCAATGCGGATGTTCTCCAAGATGGTGTTGTCAAATAGGATAACATCCTGGAATACGATAGAATAGAGGGATAGCAGCGTCTCAGGATCTACCTTAGAAATATCCATGCCTCCTACGGTGATCCTGCCTCGGTCTACATCCCAAAAGCGGGCGGCCAATCGAGACACTGTGGTCTTCCCCCCACCAGAGGGCCCTACAATGGCCGTCACTTCCCCCTGTTTAGCAGTGAATGAGACATCTTTTAGCACCGTCTCCTCCCCTTGGTAGGCAAATCCCACATGGTCAAAGACAATATCGCATCCCTTGTTATCCAGCTTGGTCGCTCCCTTTTGCACTGGGTGGTCTAATATCTCATTCATCCGGCCCACATTGGTGCGGGTGGAAATGATGGCGGCAAGATTTTGTAGGGCAGATTGTAGTGGGTCATACAGCCGGGAAACCAGCAGCAGGAACAGGAAGACTCCGAGACACAACAGCCCCAGAACGGCTATGAACGTGCCGATACAGCCCCAGCGCTGATCGCCGCCCGGCAGCGGATCGGTCAGCAGGGTGA
>CAJJPW010000203.1 GCA_905193725.1 uncultured Eubacteriales bacterium | reverse complement strand
GCTCATACATCTCGTCATACGCCGCCCGATCCTTTCGCATAAAGCGGTCGTAACGACCGGCATTTTTGTCCCAGAAGGTCTTTCGTTCTTTCATAGCCGTTGCCCTTATCTCTTCTTTATTTTTTGCCGCATTGTGCCTCTCGGAAAGGATTCAAAGTGCCGCTAAATTTTCCCGTACGAAAAAATGTCCTAGCGCACGCTCCGCTTGTTTTTCCCGATACACCTTCCCGCTTTCCAGTCTGGCAATCAAGTCATCTGGCTCTATGTCAACAACTTCAACCTTATCTGCAGAGTCGAACACGTGGTCTGGTACTCTTTCACTCACCGTAACTCCTGTGATAGAAGAGACAAGATCGTTTAAAGATTCTAAATGCTGTACATTGACAGTAGTATAGACGTTAATGCCCGCTCTAAGCAACTCTTCAATATCTTGATACCGTTTGGCATGCCGGCAACCCGGTGCATTGCTATGCGCCAACTCATCTACTAAGATCAGTTGTGGTTTGCGAGCAAGCGCCCCATCCAAGTTAAATTCTTTTAATGTAATTCCCTTATAAGGCACCTCTAAATTATCTAATTGTTCCAGGCCATCCAGCAGTGCCAAGGTATCGGGGCGAGTATGCCGTTCAATATACCCTGCAACCACATCGACTCCCTTGTCCTTTTCCTGATGGGCTTCCTCCAACATGGCATAAGTTTTACCTACACCAGCCGCATAGCCAAAAAATATTTTTAATTTTCCCGTCTTTTTATCATCTAAAGAAGTGACCTTTTTTAGTAATTGTTCTGGATCCGGTCTGTTGTCGTCCATGTACTGCGTTCCTCCCATATATTCTCAAGCGACAACCTGATCATCTATTTATCCTGTTTATATTGCAACCCCATTTTATCATTATAAATGATCGCGTCTCAACTATCAGCGTCCCGGTGTTGCAGTCTATCGCAGTATGGCTTGCTATCAGCTGCTAAATGATCTCATGCCCATTCTTTATTTTCTTTTATTATATCTCAATAATAATTATAAAGAGATTAAAATATTTTTCCATCATATTAAGATCATATTAAGGAAAATATATTAGCTCTTGATCGTTTTCCTACTATTTATGCCTTTGCTTGTCAACTTTTATTCCAATTTATTTGCCAATATCTTTATCGTTTTTCAGAGACAAAAAAGTATTCTGTATTTTTTCGAATGTGCCCAAATATTTTGAGTTTATTGTATTTTTCTGTCGAATAAGGTCTATTTTTATCAGATTTATTGCAATCTACATAATTTGGCTTAAAATAACAATATATTGAATTATTTTACAAAGATTGAAGTGATGTTTGTGACAAAAAAGGAAAAAATCATTGCAAAACAACTTATGGCTCTTGGTATTTCTCCACACTATGTAGGATATCGCTATCTTCTTGCGGCGCTGGAGTATACCATCGACGATAATTCCCTGCTGAATCAAATTACCACCTCGCTTTACCCGGCTGTAGCGGCAATGTATGGCACCACAACCAGCAATGTGGAACGGTGTATCCGCACAGTCATTGAAAACAACTGGCGCACTGGAAACAAGGAGATGCTCCATAAGCTCTTTGGAAACAGACAAAAACAGCGCCCCAGCAATGCCCAGTTCATTGCCATTATGACGCAGCACCTCACATTTTTAATTGAGGATTAGCTTGCACCTTTTTTTGAAATGCGCTAACTGAGACTTTTATGTCAGAAGGCTGATAGTTGCCTGTTACCGTTTGAAACTAAGGCACTACAGCCTTTTATTCTGACTTTCTTAGTGCCCCTACTATTTTGTACTTACAACCTAAAGCAAAGAGGCTCGTCCTCTCATGCTTTTTTGAAGTTCATCTTATCTAATTGTAATTGCTCATCCTTACTTCAGTTGAAACAGAAAGGCGCTACAGCCTTTTATTCTGACCTCCAAAATGCCTTCCTGTATCTCATAGGTTTGCCCACTGAGTGCACAGGTAGCCCTTTTTAGGGAAATTTGGTGCAACCTTTGTATGGCGCTCTCTTGAAGCCCCTCACAGATGCCGTAAAGATCAATAGCCAGCAGCTGCTCTTGCTCGTGACGATTGACCAGCACCAAATAAGCGCTTGCTCCATCCTCGCCCTCCGTCAGCAGCCGTAAAATGCCGATCACATGCTGGGTAGGAGTAAATACTCCTATCTCACCGATACTCAGCGCATCTGCATTTTTTCTAATTCGCGCCAACTTCTGGTAGAACCCACGCATCTCCTGGTCCCTCACCTGGTAGGGCTTTCTGTTAAAGGGATCTAGCAGCCCATGCATCCCCACCTCGTCTCCGTAATAAATTGCAGGAATACCGGGCAGGGTGAACTGTAAAGTGGCCGCCAACTTTTGCAGCATCGCACCTCTTTTTTCCTGTTGCTCTGTCACCAGAAATTTTGCCTGTTTTTCACGGCTCATCCCCTGTGGATTTACCTGTAGCCAGTGCCGTACGCACTCTGATAATATCGTGAGAAGAGAGCAAGTTCATCAGCACGTGGTACATGGGTTTCGGATAATTGGTTGCCTGTGTCAGCAACAAATTTTTCAAATCCCAAGAGGAAGTGTGGAAACACAAAAAATCTACAATGGCGTTCCGCAGTGGGTAGTTCATCACGCTGTCCAACCCACGCCCCAATGCATACGTCCGGTGCTTGCCATAGGCCTGCTTGGTGGTGGCGTCTTCCCAAACTTCTCCCAGTAAAAACGAGTCCGGGTTCTCGCCTTTGATGGCCTTTCGCATCAGCTCAATCACCTCATCGGGCAGCTCATCTGCCACGTCCAAACGGTATCCCGCTGCTCCCATTCGCAACCAATACTTCATGATGCTCTTGTCGCCGCTGATGATGTAATCCTGCCACTGGGCATCCATCTCATTGACCTCAGGAAGCGTGTCAAATCCCCACCAACTCCGATACTGATCCGGAAATTGGCTGAACTGGTACCAGGAATAGTAAGGAGACTCCTCCCCTTGGTACGCTCCCTTGTGGGGATAATTCGCCTTTTTGTTGAAGTAAATGCTGTCCGCACCAGTGTGGGAGAACACGCCGTCTAGTATGATCTGCATCCCCAGTGCTCGCGCCTTTTGGGTCAGTTGGTAAAGCTGCTGGTTGGTCCCTAAAATCGGATCTACTTTTCCATAATCTGCCGTGTTATAGCGATGATTGGAATCCGCCTCAAAGATGGGGTTGAGGTAGATTAAATCCACGCCAAGGGACGCCAAGTACGCAAGGTTTTGCTCAATTCCTGCCAAATCCCCTAAAAAATAGTCACAGGGCTCGTAAAATTGCTTTCCTTCTAGGGGCAAATAGTTGGGCTCTTCCTCAAAGCTCTCATGGACGATGGCGTTTCTCCCCATCTTCCGATGGTATTCTATGCCCTTCAACGCCTGCTCTGGGTTCCCCTTGGCAAATCGGTCGGGAAAGATCTGGTACATGATGCTCTTCCACAGCTTTTTGGGCGTTTCAAAGGCGGCATCGTATACCACCAGCTCAAAGGACCCCTGAGGGGATAAGGAGATCTCTCCCTGCCCACAGGTTCTGCCGTATTTTGGGCCATAATAGAGATCCTGACCCTGTACCTGCACTGCAAAATAGTACCATAAAACACAGGGATGGGCAGGCAAAGGGATCTCTGCCTGCCACATATCCTCCCTGCTTGTCATCCTATAGTCTATGGTCTGGTTTCCTTCAATCACCCAGACCTTGGCTGCTGAGACGGGAATTTGATATGCCTCCAGCCTCAACACTACCTTTTGCCCTGTGGCCATTGCGCCTAAGGGGGTTCTGTATTTTGCTATCGTAGAGTTGTGAAATATGCGATTGTTATAATCCAAAAACATTCCCCTTTCGCTTCGTATCACCCAAGGGCCTCTCTTCCCTCAGCTTTCGCATTATTGTGCTTTTGTATTTTCGTCCTTGTTTAGATGCCAAATTTTCTCGTTGTACTGGGCAATAGTCCGGTCTGAACTGAAAATGCCAGAAGCTGCTGTGTTCTTCACCGCCATAGAGAACCACTCTTCTTTGTTTTGATAAGTGTCTACTGCCTTTAAGAACGCCTGTTTGTAAGAGGCAAAATCGTGGAGCACATAGTACTTATCCGCTTTGTCGTAATCCCCAAACAGTAGCGAGTGGTATAAATCCGCAAACTGGCGATCTGGTACACCTGGCAACGATCCATCCAGCAGTCTGCTCATGGCGTTGCGCACATCCATGTTTTGCTCGTAGATCACCTCTGGGTGA
>CAJJPW010000202.1 GCA_905193725.1 uncultured Eubacteriales bacterium | reverse complement strand
GTGGCGGTGAAAATCCTCAAGGAGGAGCACCTGGACCAGCCACAGTACATCGAGAACTTTAAAAATGAAATCAAGGCCAGCTTTAAACTGAGCCATAAATACATTGTAAAGACCATTGACGCTGGCGTGGATGGAGATATCTACTACATGGTCATGGAGCTGGTAGACGGCATCACACTGAAAAAATACCTAAAGCATCATGGGGCGCTGGATATGGTAACTGCGGTAAACCTGACGAAAAAACTGTGCGAAGCCCTCTCCTATGCCCACTCCAAAGGATACATCCATAAGGACATCAAGCCGGAGAACATCATGATCACCCGCAAGGACAAACAACCGGTGATCATGGATTTCGGCATCGCCCAAAAGGAGGACGAGGCAAAGGAATCTCACCAGATCGAAGGCTCTATGAAGTACATCGCCCCGGAGCAGATCAAGGGCAGCGAACTGGATCGGCGGGTGGACATCTACGCTCTGGGCATCATCTTATACGAGATGCTCACTGGCAAAGAGCCGTTTCACTCAGACAGCAAGGTCTCTCTGGCCCTCAAACACATTCACGAAAAACCGGTGGAGCCCAAGGAGATCGTGCCCGAACTTCCCGAAAGCCTCAACCGGATCGTGCTCAAAGCCATTTCCAAGCAAAAGGAAAAACGATACAGCACTGCCTTTGAGCTAAAAAAGGACTTGGACAAGTATTTGAGATACCCAGATGGGCGATACGTAAATATCGATCTGCCCACTGTGGATGAGATCCAGCTGCTGGAGGAGGAAAAGGCGCAGGCCAAAAGCAAGAGGGGGTACATCATCGCTGGAGTAGTGGTGCTGGGTGTGTTGGCGACAATACTCATCATCTCCATGATCTTTACCATCAGCCCCAGGGAGACCAACACGGCAAATGATGTAACCATGCCCAATCTTTTGACTATCGAAGAGGAGCGTGCCGTCTCCATCCTGGAAACGCTAGGGCTCACAGCAGTGATCTCCTATGACGACATCGGCGCCCATGAGGGATGTGTGGTGGCACAGGAGCCACAGGAAGGGTCGGCCCTCAAACGGGGAGACTCGGTGAAAATCACCGTGTGCCAGAGCAACGACCAAATGGTGGTCATGCCAAATGTGGTGGGCATGAGCCTATCTAGCGCTCTAGAGACACTCTCCAGCCGGGGCATCAACAACGTGGAGATTGTTGAGAACTTAGACAGCACCGTCCAACAGCCCGATGCAGTGATCGAGCAATCGGTAGAAGAGGGTGTGCAGGTCTCACAGAAGGAACAGATCATCCTCATGGTGAATAAGCGGGAAGAGGTGGAGACAGCTGCCATGCCCGAACTGCGAGGGCTCACGCTGGCAGAGGCCATCTCAGAACTCTCCAGCCGGGAGATGAATCAGATATTGATTTATGAGGAAGTCAGTGATAAGCTGGATGTGGTGATCGACCAAAACCCGGCTCAGGGGTCCACAGTGGCACAGGGCGCCACCATCAGCCTGTGGGTGGGCAGTAGCCCTGCCAATTTTACGGCAGAGTATCCACTGAATTTGACTAATGTGCCGGCCAACTCCCTCATCCAAATCACCGCGAACGTGAGAGAGGGAGAGGAAACGGTAGAGTACGTGCTGTATGAAAACCGGACAGCACAGGATAGTGCCATCAGCCAAACGGTGCCGCTGCAGCTGTATTTGGATTCTGGATCACAGCGAGTGGAGCTGGATATTGTAGTGTACGTAAATAACGAAGTGATCACCACAGATACAGTAGCGTTTACCAAGTGAGAAAGGGAGGGTTTATCCATTTTAGGGCAGATTTTAAAGGGAATCGGCGGTTTTTACTATGTGAAAGACGGACAGGGAGTGGAACACGAGTGCAAGGCCAAGGGCACTTTTCGCAACGAAGGCATTACTCCCATCCCCGGGGACTTTGTGGAGTTTGAGCCGGCGGGGGAGCAGAGCTACGGTCTGATCCAGCAGGTGCTAGCGCGGAAGAACCAGTTGGTGCGCCCGGCTGTGGCCAATGTAGACTGCGCCATTATCGTCATTGCCCCTACGCCTAAGCCGGATTTGCTATTGGTAGATAAGCTGATTTTATACGCGACCCAGCAGGGGATTGCCCCCATATTGGTGCTCAATAAGATGGATCTAGATAAAAAACACACCTTGCAGGCGCTGGAGGAGGAGTACCAAAAGGCGCTGCCAGTGTACCAAGTGTGCGCCAAAGACGGCAGCGGTATCCCGGCGCTGCTCGTGGCCCTACAGGGCAAAGTCGTGTGCTTCGCCGGACAGTCGGCCGTGGGCAAATCCTCTCTGATCAACGGGATCGCCCCAGAGCTTGGGCTGGAGACCGGAGGCCTGAGCAAAAAGACCCAGCGGGGGCGGCACACTACCCGCCACGCCCAACTCTATGAGGCGAAGGAGGCGGGCGTAACTTTGGTGGATACCCCGGGCTTTAGCATTTTGGCAACTCTGGACTGCGAGCCGGAAGACTTGGCCAGCTACTACGAGGACTTTGCACCGTATCTGGGCAAATGTCGGTTTGCCACCTGTATGCACAACAAAGAGCCGGATTGTGCGGTCAAACAAGGGGTAGAGGAGGGAAACATCTCCCCCGGACGATATGCGCGATACCTAGAGCTTTTACAAGAATTAATAGAAAAGAGGAGTAAACGGTATGATTAAGATTTCACCTTCCATTTTATCCGCGGATTTTGCGAGAATGGGCGAGGACACAGTGCGGCTGGAAAAGGCCGGAGCAGATCTGATTCACGTAGACGTGATGGACGGGGCATTTGTGCCCAACATCACCTTTGGACAGCCCATGGTGGCGGCGCTGAAAAAGGTCACCAGCGTGCCCTTGGATGTGCATTTGATGATCGAAAAACCAGAGCGGTACGTGGAGGAGTTTGCAGATGCAGGAGCGGATATCATCACCGTCCATGCAGAGGCAACCACTCATTTGCAGAGAACGCTACAGCTGATTCGGGGCAAGGGCAAAAAGGCAGGCGTCGTGCTCAACCCAGCCACCAGCCTCACGGCGCTGGATTACGTGTACGACGATGTGGATATGATCCTGCTCATGTCGGTGAACCCAGGCTTTGGTGGACAGAGCTTCATCCCGGCAGTGCTGCAAAAGATCAAGGATTTAAAGAAGATCATAGACGAGAAAAAGCTGTCCATCGACATCGAGATCGACGGCGGCGTGAACTTCAAAAATGCGGCGGCCATCAAGGCGGCTGGAGCCAACGTGCTGGTAGCGGGCAGTGCTGTGTTCGGCGCGGACGACCTCCAGCAGGCCATCAGCAAACTGAGAAATGAATAGAGTGCTCATCTGCTCGGCAGGGACTCGGCCGAAAAAAGAGCTGCTCTGGCAGCTGAAAAACTGGTGGGATGGGGTGATCGCCTGCGACGGCGGGGCAAACTATCTGCGGGAGCTGGGGATAAAGCCCAGCCTGGTGATGGGGGATTTTGACTCAGCTGCGGGCGGCATTTTGGATTGGTGCCAAAAGGAGCATGTCCCCGTGCATACCGCGCCCAAGGAGAAGGACGATACCGATACTATGCTCGCCGCTCGGTGGGCGATTGGGCAGGGCGCTCAGCACATCAAGGTGGTGGGCGCTACGGGCGGCAGGCTGGACCATTTTTACGCCAACCTGCTGCTGCTGAATTTCTGCCTGAACCATGGGGTGGAGTGCCAGCTGCTAGACGACCAAAACCGGATTTTTGCCGCCCAAGAGGGAGAGGTGTGTCTGCACAAAGATGGGTATACCTATCTCTCCCTCTTTCCCTTTCAGGGCAACCCAGTGGTCTTTGCTCAGGGCGGGGTGAAGTATCCCCTCCAACATTTGGCGCTGCATTACGACGACCCTGTGGGTGTGAGCAACGAGTTGCTGGAGCAAGAGGTCAAGTTGGAAATCCAAGGGGGCAGAGTGCTGATCATTCAGAGCGCGGGCGACGGCCCGAACGAATATCGCAAGCAAGGTTAGTGGGACGAGAGAATAAGGAAGCCCGCTCAGAGAGTAAAGAATGTCATAGAGGGAAAGAAAAAGGCGACGGCCCGAGGAGATTATGAAAGATGCTTTGGCGGAAAAAGAAGCTGGACCCAAGTATGCCAGCGTGACGCTGGACCCACTGCCGCCCAGTTGGAAAGAGATTGCCTATAGCTTTAGTTCCACGGGAGATCCTATTAGGTTACCAGTGGGCACCACCGCCGTATAGAGAGTAAGGGGTTGCTTAAAATTCCTTTCCCTCGGGACAGTTTGTTAGATTGCCTC
>CAJJPW010000201.1 GCA_905193725.1 uncultured Eubacteriales bacterium | reverse complement strand
CTTCTACGAGAGCAACTGTCCGCTGCCCCAGCAGGAGGCGCAGGTGGAGAAAAAGCTGGAAGAACTGGCCGTTCAAGTATCTCAGCTGAGCCTGCAAGAGAAAGACTTAGAAGGGTGGCTAAGCCAAAATGAGGATGCCGCCGTCGCGCTAAGCGAGGCGCAAAAGGGAGCAAAGCGCCTAGAGGAAAAGAAAATAGAGTACAAAAAAGTGCTAGCAGCTGCACAACAGGCAGTGCAGGAGATTTGGAGACAGCTGGCCGAACTTCCCTATGAACAGGCACAGCTGGAGCAGGCCCTTCCAAAAGAGCCGCCGAAAAAGAGCGGGGAGCTGGCAGAGTATATGAAAACGCTGAAAGAGCTGGTTCGCCCTGCTTTAGATCAGGCTAGAAATGACCATCTAGAGCAAAACAAGAGTCTGGCAGCGCAACAAAAGGAGCTGGAAAAGGCGATAGATACGCAAGCACGGCTACAAAAGGAGCAGGAGAACTTGCAATTGAGCGCCAGTAAATTAGAGGACCAACAGCAGGAGATGGAAGAAGAGCGGCAAAATTTAGAAGGCTATGCCCAAAAACTGAAAGAAATAGATGGCCAGCTGACGCAGTTTGCAGGAGTGGAGCAGGAGCTGGAAAAAATCAAGGAGGAGATGCAGCAGCATCGTCCGGCCTATGATTTATATAGAGAGCACAAAAATGCCGCCGAAAAGGTGGAAACGCTGGAAGAGAAACTTTACCAGCTGGAAGCAGAAAGTGAGGAGCAACAGGCCGAGTTAGAGAAGTGCAAAAAAGAGATGGAAGCGCTCAGGCAGCAGTTCTCCCAAGAGGAACTAGAGCAGACGCAACAAAAAATTAACACTTTGCATTCCCAGCTAGGGGAAAAAAATGCTATAATGGATAGTACACAGGCGGAAAGGCAGCGGCTAGAAGGGGAGGTTGCCCAGTGGATGGAGCTGAAGGCTAAGCTTCACCAGGCGGAAGAGCAAAAGCGCACCTCCCAAAAGGCTGTGGATATTTTGGCGATTTTGCGGCGCACTTTAGAGCAATCTGGGGCGAGTATCACGGATATCTTGAGAAAGAATGTGAACCGATACGCAGTAGGCATCTATAAAAGCCTGCAACACACCGCCGATACGCTGGTGTGGACGCGCAGCTACGACGCACAGCTGGTGGATTGGTATCAGGGCAAGAGCCGTGTGCGGAGCTTTCGCCAGCTGTCTGGCGGGCAGAAGATGAGCGCAGCACTTGCCATACGTCTCTCTCTGCTCAAGTGTTTTTCCCATGGGAAGATTGTTTTTTTGGACGAGCCTACAGAGTATATGGACGCCCAGTCCAGAGAAAACCTGGCGGATCTGCTAAAGGGCGTGCTGCTGGGGTTTGACCAAGTATTTGTCATCAGCCATAACGATACGTTCGATAAATTGACAGAGAACATTGTGGAGATCAACAAGGGAAGCAATGGCTCGGAGATCATCTATGAATAGGAGAGGAAAATGAGCAAAAAAAGGGCACTTTTTTTAGTAGTTGTAGTGGGTATTACCATGGCCATACTGGGCTCGGTATCCAGCTATTATATCATCAAGTACGGGCAAAATAATGGGAGCTTTTATGTAACTGGAGAACAGTACGAGACCATGATGGAGCTGTACGATCTCAAAGACTTAAACCAAATTATTAGGGATAATTACTATGAGGATGTGGACGAGCAGACGCTCATAGACGGCGCCCTCAGCGGCATGGTGGATTCTCTGGGAGATGAGTATTCTGAATACTACACCAAAGAGGAATTCCAGCAATTTGACGAACAGTACGAGGGCTCGTATATCGGCTTAGGAGCGATGATCAGCGCCGGCAGCAGCGGTTATCCGGAAATTGTAGAGATTTTTGCCGATACTCCCATGTATGAAAATGAAGTTCAAGTGGGCTCCCACATCATCTCCATCAATGGGGAAAACGTAAAGGGCAAAGATCTAGAATACATCGGCAGCCTCATGCGAGGTGAGGCAGGCACTAAGCTGACCATTGAGATAGAGTACGCCGGGGAAGTGAAGGAGTACACCATGGCCAGAACAAACCTCACTTCACAGATGGTGTTCAGCAACATGGTGACCGATGAAATTGGCTACATCAACATCAAGGAGTTCAGCGGCGATTGCGTAGAGGAGTTCGACACGGCTCTGGAGAGCATCGATCAAGAGGGTGCCTCGGGCGTGATCATCGATCTGCGGGATAACCCAGGAGGATTTATGGATCATGTGACACAGATTGCCGACCGGCTATTGCCAGAGTGCACCATTGTCTCCACCAAGGACAAAAACGGGGAGCAAAATGTGTGGAAGTCGGATGGGGAGTACTGGGATAAACCCATTGTAGTGCTCATCAACGAGAACTCCGCCAGTGCGGCAGAGGTGCTTACTGGGGCTTTGCAGGACAACCAGCGGGCCACAGTAGTAGGTGTTACCTCCTTTGGCAAGGGCGTTGTACAATCGCTGATCGAGTTGCCCCAATCTGGCGCTGGCGTTAAGCTCACCACCGCAGTATACTATACCCCAAGCGGGAAGATGATTCAGGGCACGGGCATTCAGCCGGATATTGAAGTGCAGCTGCCTCAGGAGGTGCTGGACAACCCATCCCAGATGACAGAAGAAACAGATACCCAGCTGCAAAAAGCCATTGAAGTGCTCCAGGGTGAATAGAGAAAATCATTGTAGAAAGCAGGGAAAATTTTCTATGGGAAGACGAATCGGCGTAGTGGGCATTATCATTGAAAAGAACAGAGCCAGCGTGGAGGCGGTGAACCATATTCTCAGCGAGAACGCCCCCTATATTTTAGGGCGAATGGGCATTCCCAACCGGGAAAAGGACATCCAGGTGATCTCGCTGATCGTGGAGATCGACTCCGATCACTTGGGCGCTCTCACCGGAAAGCTGGGCAAGCTAGATGGAGTGATCGTCAAAAGCGCTTTGACCACTAAGGAAATCAGCTGAAAATGTAAAACGCCATAGTGTAAATTCACTTTACATAGACAGACTAAAAATTGCATAGATAGACTAAAAAATGCCGGAGATTCAGAGCGCTGATTTGAGAAAGCATAGAGGGACGGCTGTACGTCGTCCCCCAAACGTTTTATCTCAACGTCTCGTTTGGGGCATTTTTTCATGCAGAAATTGTGATCATGGGCTGGAAAATATCCTTCACATTGCGCCTACTTGGCCGCAATCCATTTGGTCGTTAAAGCCTATCAAACAAACTGAGCTGCGTGGTCTTTTCTCTGGGCTCCAATGTATTGAGGTATGCAAATATCTTTTGGTTATCGTGCACAATGTGGTGTTGCTGGCAGGTCTGGTGAAAGAGCCCCATCAGCGATGCATTCTGGGGGCTGCTCAGCATATATTGATCCCCAAACTGCCTGATGTATCGCTCTCTCATCCCGGGAAACAATCGGTCCAGCTGCTGGTAAAAATACTCCCGGTTGCCCTCCCGTAGGGTAAGACCCATGCCAAAGCAGATAATACCATATACCTGAGCCTCTATACAGTAGCGCAAAATTCCCTCAATGTTCTCCTTAGTATCGTTGATATAGGGCAGAATAGGGCATAGCCACACCACTGTGGGAATTCCCGCATCTCGAAGCTTCAACAGCGCCTCAAACCGCTGTTTGGTGGTGCTCACATGGGGTTCCAGCTTTTTACACAGCTTCTCGTCATAGGTGGTGAGAGTCATCTGTACCACGCACTTGGCCTTTTTGTGAATGGCCAGGAGCAAATCCAAATCCCGCAAAACCAAGGCGGACTTGGTGATCAGCGTAAATCCAAATCCGTATTTCTCCGCTAGCATAAGGGCTTTTCTCACATTTCCCATTTCCCTTTCCAGTGGGATATAGGGGTCTGTCATAGAGCCTGTGCCCAGCATGCATTTTGTGCGCTTGCGCCGCAATGCTTGCTCCAGCAATGAAATGGCGTTTTCCTTGACTTCCACATCCTCAAAGTCGTGTTCCATGTGGTAGCAGTCGCTGCGAGAATCGCAATAGATACAGCCGTGGGTACAACCGCGATATAAATTCATACCATTCTTAGAGGATAAAATTCCCTTAGCGCGTACAAAGTGCATATGATTACTCCTCAAACTATCCTTTCCAAAATACCGGCCGGCGTTTTTAGCAATCCCTTTTCGCTCGCCAATGCATATGAGAGCCATCGCCATTTTTCACTCGTTTTCGATCTGGGCCACAGGATGATAGGGCAATCGCTCTCATCAGCTACCGGCAATTTCTG
>CAJJPW010000200.1 GCA_905193725.1 uncultured Eubacteriales bacterium | reverse complement strand
CCGACAACCATCTGATGCTCATCGACCTGCGTGACGAGGAGTGCACCGGCAAGGAGCTGGAAGCACGTCTGGACAGTGTGCACATCACCGCCAACAAAAACACCATTCCCTTTGAAAAGCTGAGCCCATTTGTCACCAGCGGCATTCGCCTGGGGACGCCAGCTGTTACTACCAGAAAGATGAAGGAAGAGGAGATGAAGACTATCGCCTCCTGTATTGCCCGGGTCATTCTGGAAGGGGAAAGCGCCGTTCCAGAAGTCAAAAAGACGGTGCTGGAGCTGTGCGAGAGATTCCCGCTGTACAGGGGAATTGAATAAACACAATATCATGTATTGAGAAAAAAAAGAGCGCTTGATTATCCTGACCCATGAGGTGGAAAATCGAGCGCTTTTTTGTTGCCAGAAGGCAAAATCTGATGCAGCGAGCGGCAAACACAGATGCTAAGCGCAAAAAAGGGTATCATGGGCGGATAATGCCTAATGCTACAGAAAATAGGTGGGCGGAGATAAAATGCAATTGACGCAATATGTTGTATATGATATACTAAAAATATCGCGAATACAACAAAATATATCTTATAATATGAGGAGATGGAATCGTGCAAGTAGTAAAACGGGACGGAAGAAGAGAGGCTTTTAATGCACTAAAAATCCAAAAGGCCATCTGGAAAGCAGCCAAAGCCTGTGGTGGCAGCGATGAGGAGCGGACCAAACAGCTGTGCAGCCAAGTGGTTGATCAGGTAAAGCTCAAGTATCGAGACGTGGATCCTGACATCGAGGGAATACAAGATATTGTGGAGAAGGTGCTCATCGAAAACGGACATGCCCAGACGGCAAAGGCGTATATCCTATACCGGGAGAAGAGAACGGCGGCCAGAGACATCAACGCCTATATTGGATACACCATCGAGATGTTCTCCAACTATTTACAGGACAACGACTGGCAAATCAAAGAGAATGCCAATACCCATAAAAGTGTGAACGGCCTCAACAACTTCGTGAGAGAGGCGTTTACTAAAAAATACTGGTTGCACGAAATCTACCCCAAAGAGGTGCGGGAGGCCCATGAATCTGGCGCTTGCCACATCCACGATTTGGGCTTTTTTGGCCCGTATTGTGCTGGCTGGGATCTGAACCAGCTGCTCATGAACGGCTTTGGCGGCGTGCCTGGCAAGGTGGAGAGCGGCCCAGCAAAGCATTTGCGCTCGTTCTTGGGGCAAATTGTCAACTCCACATTTACCACTCAGGGGGAGACAGCAGGGGCCCAGGCCTGGTCGAGTTTTGACACCTACTGTGCGCCGTTTATTCGCTACGACAACCTCTCCTATGAGCAGGTAAAACAGTGCTTGCAGGAATTCATCTTCAATATCAATGTGCCCACACGGGTGGGATTCCAATGCCCGTTTTCCAACCTGACCTTTGATATCAAGGTGCCCAATACCTTGAAAAAACGGCCGGTAATCTGCGGCGGGCAGATGCAGAAGGAGACCTATGGGGACTTCCAAGAGGAAATGGACATCTTTAATAAGGCGTTTTGTGCAGTTATGTTGGAAGGAGACGCCAAGGGCAGGGTATTTACCTTCCCCATCCCCACCATCAACGTCACGAAGGACTTTGATTGGGACAGCGAGGTGGCAGGCGAATTTATGAAGATCACCTGCAAATACGGCATTCCGTATTTTGCTAACTACATCAACTCGGATTTATCGCCGGAGGACGCGGTTTCCATGTGCTGCCGTCTGCGGCTGGACGTCACAGAGCTGCGCAAGAGAGGAGGAGGCCTGTTTGGCTCCAATCCACTTACCGGCTCAATTGGGGTGTTCACCATCAATCTGCCTCGGATTGGCTATCTCTCCAAGACCAAGGAGGAGTTCTTTGCCAGAGTGAAGAAGATGGCCCAGATCGGCAAGACCTCTTTGGAGATCAAGCGGAAGATCATCGAGCAGCAGACCGAGAAGGGACTGTACCCCTATTCTGCCATCTATCTGAAGGACGTGAAAAAGCGGTTTGGGGCGTACTGGTATAACCACTTCAATACCATTGGCATTGTGGGCATGCACGAGGCACTGCTCAACTTCATGGGCAAGGGGATCGAAACCGAAGAGGGCAATGCCTTTGCAATCCAAGTGATGAACTACCTGCGGGAGCTGATGATTGAGTTCCAGAAGGAGACGGGGCAGAGCTACAATCTAGAGGCCACCCCTGCCGAGGGCACCAGCTATCGCATGGCAAAAATAGATAAGGAAAAATACCCGGATATCATCCAATCGGGCAAAGATGCACCGTTCTACACTAACTCCACCCAGCTTCCCGTGGAGTATACAGACGACATCATGGAAGTGGTGGAAAAGCAAGACGAATTACAGTCCCTATACACTGGGGGTACCGTGCAGCATCTGTACTTGGGGCAGAAGATCGACGATATCGAGAGCGCCAAGGCGCTGATACGCAAAATCTTCACCAGCTCCAAGATGCCGTATATCTCCCTCACTCCCACCTTTTCGGTGTGCAACGACCACGGCTACATCGCCGGCGAGGAGTTTACTTGCCCCATTTGTGGCCAGGAGACAGAGGTGTGGTCTAGAGTTACAGGCTACTTGCGGCCGGTGAACAACTACAACGCGGGCAAAAAGGAAGAGTATTTCACCAGAAAGAAATTCGTCATGCCTGAGGAGATCGTATGCAAATAGCGGGACTAGAAAAGAACTCTTTTGTGGATTATCCAGCAAAAATTGCAGCTGTGGTGTTTACACCCGGCTGTAATTTTAATTGCTGGTACTGCCATAACTATGAGATCATCTCACAAAAACAGGGAGTCTTGGAAGAGACGGATGTTTTGGGCTTTTTAAAAAAGCGCAGCGGCTTTTTAGATGGGGTGGTGATCTCAGGGGGAGAACCCACTTTGCAGCCGGATCTGATGGAGTTTATCCAGAAAATACGGCGGAGAACCTCTTTACTGATCAAGCTGGACACCAATGGCACAAAGCCGGATCTGCTTGAGGAGCTGATAGCAGAGAAAATGGTGGATTACGTGGCTATGGATCTCAAGGCGCCGCTGACCAAATACCCGGAAATCGTCCAGTGCCAGGTGGATGGAGAGGCCATCAGGCGGAGTATTGCTCTGCTGCTGAGGGGAAAGGTGCCCTATGAGTTTCGCACCACACTGGTGCCCACCCTAAGTGAAGTGGATTTAGAGGATATGGCAAGGGAGATTGCAGGAGCAGAACGCTACGTGATACAGCAGTATCGGCCGGTGAGGAGGGGCAAGGATTATTTCGCTCCCAAAGCCCTGACAGTAGAAGAGGTCAGCGCAGCGGCTGAAATGATGAAAAAATATGTGAAACATGTCCATGTGAGGGGACTGTAATAGTACTGGTAAGGGAACAGAGAGGCCCGTATTAGGGAGTGCAAAAGGACTTTTAGCCGACAGGAGTATGCCAAACGGGAGTCGTGGCGATGGATTGCCTGTCCCTGTGGGAAAAATATGCAAACCAGATAGACAAGATTTGGTTTTTTATGTGGCAAAAAATCTGCCGCTGTGTTAGAATAAATATAATGTCAAAAAAATCAATCAAAATACCCTCAAAAGAATGAAGAGGAGATACCTCTCAAGAAATAAATACAAATATATAGGTGGTGGCATATGAGATATTTATTAGCACACGATTTAGGCACTTCCGGCAATAAGGCGACGCTGTTTTCGGAGGAAGGAAAGCTCATCAAGAGCATTGTTTATTCCTACAATACCAACTACTACAATTCCAATTGGGCGGAGCAGGACCCAAACGACTGGTGGAAAGCGGTATGTGAGACGACCAGAGAAATTGTCAAAGAAGTAGACCCGGCGGATATAGCAGCGGTGTCTTTCAGCGGACAGATGATGGGCTGCCTGTGTGTGGATAAAAACGGAAATCCCCTGCGCTCTTCTATCATCTGGGCAGACCAGCGGGCGGTAAAAGAGGCGGACTTTTTAGAGGAAAAAATCGGGGCCAAGAAATTCTATCAGACCACAGGTCATCGGATTAGCGCCTCTTATGGGCTGGAAAAGTTCCTCTGGATCAAAAACAATCAACCTGAGATCTACGAAAATACCTATAAAATGCTCAACTGTAAAGACTACATCGTATACAAGTTGACGGGAAACTTCTATGCGGAGTATTCGGATGCAGTGAGTACGACGATTGTGGATTTAAACCGGCTGGTATGGTCGGATGAGATCATCGAGGCAGCTGGCATCGATGGGGATAAGCTCCCGGAGCTGGTGGAATCCACCTATGTTGCTGGTGGCGTTACGGC
>CAJJPW010000199.1 GCA_905193725.1 uncultured Eubacteriales bacterium | reverse complement strand
AGCTGCGGCGGAAACTGGACTCAAAGAGGGAACCAAAGTGGTCATGGGCGGCGGCGACGGGGTATGTGCTGCGGTAGGCGCCGGCTGTGTGAAAGAGGGCATTGCCTACTGTGTGCTGGGCACTTCTTCCTGGATTGCCTACACCAGCGATAAACCCCATTATGATGACGAAATGCGGACGTTTAACTGGCCCCACATGGTACCTGGCGCTCTGACCCCCTGTGGCACCACTCAGTCGGCAGGGGCGGCTTATTCCTGGCTGAAAAACGAAATCGGCCGGATTGAGACAGAGCAGGCAAAGCAGATGGGATGCTCTCCCTATGATCTGCTCAATAAGGAGATTGAGCAGTCGGTGCCTGGCGCCAACAAACTGATGTTCCTGCCGTATTTGATGGGCGAGAGAAGCCCCCGTTGGAATCCCAATGCCAAAGGCGCCTTTATCGGCCTGATGATGGAGCACAAGCGGGAAGATATCATCAGAAGCGTGATGGAGGGTATCACATTTAACTTAAATGCCATCTTAAACATCTTCAAGCCAGTGGCCAACATCGATAAGCTCATGGTCATCGGCGGCGGAGCGAAGGGACCCATTTGGCGGAGAATTATGGCGGACATGTTCGACCTGCCCATCTTAAAGCCCAACTACATCGAAGAGGCCACCTCCATGGGTGCAGCAGTGGCTGGCGGCGTAGGAGTAGGCGTGTTTAAGGACTTTGAAGCCATCAACCGGTTCATCACCGTGGAAGATACGCTGTATCCCAATGAGGATAACGCGAAGATCTACAAAAAAATGGTGCCAGTATTTGAAGAGTGCTACCACTCCTTGGTAGGCGTGTACGACATGCTGGCACAATTATAAAAGTTACGGCAAAATACTGGGCAGGACAGGCAGACGCTTGGCCTGCCTATTTGCTACCCTAAAAGGCAAGCTCACTTAGAAAAACGCGGCAGTATTTGTTAAAAATAAGGCACGAGCGGGGAGAAGCGATAGGCGCGTAAGGGCGAGAAAGTCAGCGTTTGAGAAGCAGAAGCAGGGAAACACTTGGAGGACGCGATAGGCGCGTAAGGGCGGGGAAGTCAATTTATCCTTGACGAATAACAGGGGGGATTCTTATAATAGAATAAGTTATTGACGCTGACGATGGAATGGAGAAGTTATGGCACTACAGATAAAGCGGGTTTTAGACGGATCAATTGCACAGGAGATAGGGCTGGAACCAGGGGACTGGATTATGGCCATCAACCGGGAAAAGATCGTCGACTACATCGATTACGCCTATTTGGTGGACGGGGAATTCCTGTCCCTTACGGTAAAAGACGCCTCTCAAACCTGCACCTTTGAGATCGAAAAGGAGGAGCAGGAGGATCTAGGGGTGGAATTTGTCAGCGACCTAGGGGGACAGCGAGGTTGTGCCAATCACTGCATCTTCTGCTTTGTAGATCAGCTGCCCAAGGGCATGAGAGAATCCCTTTACTTCAAAGACGACGACTGGAGGCTCTCCTTTTTGATGGGAAACTATGTCACGCTGACCAACATCTCTGAGGGAGAATTTCAGCGGATTCTCAAGAGAAGAGTCTCTCCCCTCTACATTTCTGTCCACACCACAGATGACGAGTTAAGGCGAAAAATGCTGGGTAACCCCAGGGCAAAGCCAATACTCCCCGCATTAAAGCGGTTGGCAGAGGCGGAAATCCACTTTTGCTGCCAGGCAGTTATCGTGCCGGGAGTAAACGACGGAGAGGTGCTGTGTAAAACCATAGAGGATCTGGCAACACTATATCCAATGGCAGAATCCCTGGCGCTGGTGCCGGTGGGGCTCACTGGCTTTCGGGAAGGCCTATTTCCCACCCAGTGTTTTGCGAGAGAAAACGCCCGGGATGTGGTGGAAAGGGTGCACCAGTTGCAACAGCGCTTTTTAAGAGAATATGGCACCCGGTTCTGCTTTTTGTCCGATGAATTCTACCGGCGGGCGGAGCTGGAAGTGCCCCCCTATGAAGCATATGAGGCCTTTGACCAGATTGAAAACGGCGTGGGACTGCTGGCCAAATTTGAAAGAGAAGTGGAAGAGGCCCTAGAGGAAAAAGAGACAGCGCATCCAGAGCAGCAAAGGTCCATTTCCCTGGCAACAGGGGTGGACGCCTATCCCTTTATGAAAAAAATGGGGGAGATAGTAGGAAATAAGTTGGGCGTAGAAATACACGTTTGGCAGGTGAAAAACCGCTTTTTTGGGGAATCCATTACCGTGGCAGGACTGCTCACAGGGAGAGACCTGATAGAGCAGCTCAAAGATTGTCCGCTGGGAGAGGCGCTGCTGTTGCCAGAGGTGATGCTGAAAGAACAGTCGGACGTGTTTTTAGATGATGTTTCCGTAGAGCAGCTGTCTGAAACATTAGGGGTGCCGGTAATTTCCGTTCCAGTAGACGGATATGAGTTTGTAGATGCTGTGGAGAACCGAAATGGGCACATCCGCGGAATCGCAAGATAAGGAGAACATATGATAAAGCCAATTGTCGCAATTGTAGGAAGGCCAAACGTGGGGAAATCCACGTTTTTCAACCGAATTTGCAAGCAGAAAATATCCATTATTGAAGATACGCCAGGGGTTACAAGGGATAGGATCTATGCAGATGCCACTTGGCTCAACTATACATTTACCTTGGTGGATACCGGGGGAATCGAACCGGCCAGCGAGGACATCATTTTAAAGCAGATGAAGTTGCAGGCAGAGCTGGCCATCGCCTCGGCCCAGGTGATCCTGTTTTTTGTGGACGCCAAGCAAGGGCTGGTGCCTGCCGACTATGAGGTGGCAGAGCTGCTCCGCAAGACGGATAAGCCTGTCATTGTGGTGGTCAATAAGGTGGAGACCAAAAAGGACGAGGAGATGCTCTACGACTTTTACGCTCTGGGCATCGGCGATGTGTTTGGCATTTCCGCAGCACAGGGCCTAGGCCTGGGAGATCTGCTGGACGACATGGTAAAGTACATCGATTTGGTGGAAGAGGAGGAAAGGGAAGAGGGGGAGATCAAAATCGCCCTGTTGGGAAAACCCAATGTGGGAAAATCCTCTTTGGCAAATCGGATCTTGGGCACCAACCGGCATATTGTCAGCGATATCCCCGGCACCACCCGGGACGCAATCGACACTCTTTTTACTGATACGGACGGAACCCGCTTCAACATCATCGACACCGCCGGAATGCGCAAAAAAAAGGCGGTGGAGGATGAAACACTGGAACGCTACAGCGTGCTGCGCTCCATTGCCGCCATCGACCGCTGCGATGTGGCGCTGCTGCTGATCGACGCCCAGACGGGCGTGACCGAGCAGGACACCAAGGTGGCCGGGCTGATCCTCAACTCTGGCAAGGCGGTCATCGTGGTGGTCAACAAGTGGGACGCTATCGAGAAGGACACCAACACCATGGAGGCCATGCGCAAGAAGATCCTCTCCGATCTGAAGTTCATGAGCTACGCGCCGGTGCTGTTCCCCTCCGCCCTGCCCGGCCAGCGGGTGAATACTGTGCTGGACGCGGTGAAAGCCGCCTATGCTCAGTACTCCAAACGGGTGCCCACCGGCGTTCTGAATGAAGCGCTGGCCGATGCGCAGATCAGTCTGCAGCCTCCCGTTTCCGGCGGCCGCCGCTTGAAGATCTACTACGCTACCCAGCAGAGCGTCTGCCCGCCTACCTTCGTTCTGTTCATCAACAACGAGGAACTGATGCACTTCGCCTATCAGCGCTATCTGGAAAACCACTTCCGCAAGTGCTTCGGCTTTGAAGGCACCCCCATCCGCTTCATCCTGCGGGAAAAGAAGCAGGACGGCAAGAACTGACGAAACGTCTGAAAAACGCATACATGCTTTTTCGTCAAACCGCGCACACTGTCCCCAAAGAAAGGATGGGATGGTATGCGCGGTTTTCGCACGGATCTGGCCATGGAAAGCGTGGGGGAGGAGAGCGGACGGCTGGAGGGCGTCAGCATGAGCGCCCACCAGATCGGAGGCGTGAAGCGGACGCGGATCGTGATCCAGTCCCGCAGGGCGGCGGAGGTGCTGCAGCGGCCCGTGGGCGAATACATCACGCTGGAATGCCCGGAACTGTCCCGATGCGGTCAGCCGGAGCGGCCAATGCTCATCCGCCTGATCGCACAGGCCGTGCGGGCGCTGGTGAGCGAGAGCGGCTGCTCCCAGAGCGAACTGGAACAGGCCATCGCCGTGCTGAACGAAAAGCACGCAGAGGCGGAAGAATACGATCTGTACGACCCCTACGGTTAGCCCTCTCCCAAAGGTCGAGCCAATGTACTGCC
>CAJJPW010000198.1 GCA_905193725.1 uncultured Eubacteriales bacterium | reverse complement strand
GAAAAACCCCATTTTGACCGCATCGGGGACATTTGGCTTTGGGGAGGAGTACACCCCCTATATGGACGTATCCAGCCTGGGGGGGATTGGCCTCAAGGCCCTCACACCCTATAAAAAGCTGGGCAACCCCACCCCACGGGTGGTGGAGACGGCCAGCGGCATGCTCAACAGCGTAGGGCTGCAAAACCCGGGGGTGGAGGCATTTAAACATTCCATTCTGCCCAGACTCACCAGTCTATCTACACAGCTCATCGCCAACGTGGCGGGGGCCTGCATCGAGGATTATCTAAAGGTCATTGAGGCGTTAAACGACACCGAGATCGCCCTGTACGAGCTGAACATCTCCTGCCCCAACGTAAAAAAGGGCGGCGTGCAGTTTGGGACGGACCCCGTGAGCGCCTATGAGATCACCCAGCAGGCCAAAAAGGTGGCGAAAAAGCCGCTGTTTGTCAAGCTCACTCCCAATGTCACCAGCATCGCCGAAATGGCCAAGGCAGTGGAAGAGGCAGGGGCAGATGGGGTATCCCTCATCAACACTTTGACGGGCATGGCCATTGACCCGGTGAAGAGAAAGCCGCGGCTGGCCAACGTAGTGGGCGGGCTTTCCGGGCCGTGCATCAAGCCGGTGGCCCTTCGGATGGTGTATCAGGTGGCACAGGCTGTGTCCATCCCCATCATTGGCATGGGGGGCATTATGTGTGGGCAGGATGTAGCCGAGTTCATGATCGCAGGGGCTAGCGCTGTCATGGTGGGAACGGCATCCATCGCCTCCCCAGACGCGCCTTACCGCATCTTAAGGGAATTTGAGGCGTTTTTAGAGGAACAGAACATTGGCTCTGCCAGAGAACTGGTGGGGACATTGCAAGTAGGATAAATAGAGAAGAAAGTGAGAGAGAATTATGTTGACAAAGGAGCAGATCATCCAGATTTTTAAGGATAAAGAAGTAATGCTGGAGGGGCATTTTTTGCTCACCTCAGGAAGACATTCGGATAAGTACATGCAGTGCGCCAAGCTGTTTCAATACGCAGATGTATCCGAGCTCATCTGCAAACAGCTGGCAGAGCAATTTGCAGAGAAAAAGATCGACCTGGTGGTAGGGCCGGCCATTGGCGGCATCATCATGGCCTATGAGATGGGCCGTCAACTGGGCGTGAAAAACATCTTTGCAGAGCGGGAAAACGGCCAGATGACGTTCCGCCGGGGGTTTGAGGTGCCGGAAGGCGCCAACGTACTGGTAGTGGAAGACGTGGTAACCACAGGGGGCTCGGTCAAAGAGGTGATCGCCCTGCTGAAGGAACATGGAGCCAATGTAGTAGGCGTGGGCAGCGTGGTGGACAGAAGCGCCGGCAAGGTGGACTTTGGCGTGGAATTTAAAGCAGTGCTCTCCATGGAGGTGATCTCCTACGAGCCGGAAAACTGCCCCATTTGCAAAAGTGGGTTGCCGCTGGTAAAGCCGGGCAGCCGCAAACTCAAATAATAGAAATCTGTGAAAGGCCGGACGCTTTTTTGGGGGCGATGATCGAGCAGAGAGCTTGAGAGATCCCACCGAAGCGCTGGCCTTTTGTCCGTATAGAGGAAGCCATGGTAAATGAAAGAAACCTAAAAATTTCCCCATGATACCCCAAAGGGAGGTTTGTGCGTTGAAAAAGATTTGTTTGCTGTTATTTGCAATACTATGTTTGGTTGGCGCCACAGGGTGTGAAGGGAAAGAGCAAAACGAGAAGAAAAGCGCCTCTACTCCCAGCGAGATCGCGCCACAAACATTGCCACCAGTAACATCGGATCAGGGAGAAGAACAGGAAGGGGTGGAGCTGACAGGCCCATGGTATGTGTGTCTGGAGGAATACGGATCCACCCTGACGGTGCGAGAGGGGGCGTCTGCCCAAACAGCCGCCATCGGCAAACTCTATCATGGGGATGAAGTGGCCATAGAAGAGCAGCAAGGGGAATTTTCCTATATTACTTGTGGCGAATTGGAGGGCTTTGTGAAGACGAGCTATTTAGCGAAAGAGGAGCCGCAAGCGCTGCAGCGGCCTCAGACTGTTTCGCCGGGGGATGGGACGCGTATCCTGGTGTTTAAAGAGGCCAGGGAATTGGAACTCTGGGTGGATGGGGAGTGCAAAGGCATCTATTCCATCGGCCTGTGTTCCCGAACCAATGGCCGTGGACACAAGCAAATGGAGGGGGATGGCAAGACGCCGGAAGGGGAGTATTATGTGTGCACCCGAAACGACCGCAGCCGTTTTTATCTCTCACTGGGGCTATCCTATCCCAATAGACAGGATGCACTGGATGGATACGCAAAGGGCCTGATCTCAGAGGAGCAACGGGATGAGATTATCCAACAAATTGATGCTGGCAAACGGCCTCCTTGGGATACGCCGCTGGGTGGGGAGATCATGATCCACGGCAGAGGGGGAGACAGGGACTGGACAGCGGGTTGTGTGGCAGTGGATGATGATGTGATGGATATCCTTTGGGAATATGGAGATTTGGGCACACCGGTTACCATATACCGCTGAGAAGGGAAAACAAACCAATGAAAATGGCGAGGAAAGCATATGACAGTAGACGTGAGAAAATATGAGGAAAAGGATTTGCCAGCCATGATGGAAATCTGGAATGGCATTGTGGAAAAAGGAGAGGCCTTTCCCCAAGAGCAGCCCCTCACCTTGGAGCAGGCCAGGGAGTTCTTCCAAGGGCAGAGCTTTACCGGTGTGGCAGAGGGAGATGGGCAAGTGGTGGGCCTGTACATCCTCCATCCCAACAATGTGGGCCGGTGCGGGCACATCTCCAATGCCAGCTATGGGGTGGATGAAACAGTGCGAGGGGGCGGCATTGGCAGAGCCCTGGTGGAGCACTCTTTGAAGATGGGGAAGGAGCTAGGCTTTGGTCTGTTGCAGTTTAACGCGGTGGTGAGCACCAACGAGAGCGCCATCTACCTGTACGAGCAGCTGGGGTTTGTGAAGATAGGTGGAGTGCCTGGGGGATTTCGCAAAAAGGATGGCACCTTTGAGGATATCCTCCTGTTTTACCACGTGCTGTAATGGTGTGAAAATAAAATGATGATAGAAATGAAAGACGCCTCTTATGCGATAAAGTCAAGCATGAGGGGCGCTTTTTTATGAAGATGTGAGAGAGAGGGAGCGATGGATGTATTAGCCTGGGAGGGAAAAGGCTCATGGTACAGAACTGCCAAAGGGAAAGCCATACGAAAAATTTAGAATAGGGGAAATGGGAAGCGAGGGGGGATTATATAGAATCTGCCTGAAAGTTTGTTGCGGGTGGAAGTAGGGGCTATGCAAAAGACAGGGTAGGGAACTTTATTAGAGCATAGTGCAAAAGGCAGCCCCCACATTGAAGAACTGACCCCGGAACAAATGACTGGAATAGGCTGCATGGGCTCCGGCAGGAGATGGCTTAGAGAAAGCGGGCCCTCCGTTTGTTTGCATTCCCCCTCTTGTTTGCTATAATAGAGGTAGATTTGCAAGAGGAGTAGCATATGACGCATATTTTAATTGTCGACGACGAGACCGCCATTGCGGATTTGGTAGAGGTCTATTTGAAAAACGAGGGATTTGCCGTCCATAAGTTCTATCAGGCCAAAGAAGCCCTGGACTGTGTGGAGAGCATCCCGCTGGATCTGGCCATACTGGATGTGATGCTGCCGGATATGGATGGATTCACTCTCTGCCAGAAGATCAGGGAGAAGCACCTGTTTCCCATCATCATGCTCACGGCCAAGGTGGAGGACATGGATAAGATCATGGGGTTGACACTGGGCGCGGACGACTACATCACCAAGCCCTTTAACCCGCTGGAGCTGGTGGCTCGGGTCAAGACCCAGCTGCGACGGTATACTAGGTATAACCAGGGGGCGCAAGGGGAGGAGCAGGAAGTGCAAGAGTACGACTTCCGAGGTCTGCAAATCTCCAAGGCCAACCACAAGTGCATTTTGTTTGGAGAGGAGCTGTCTCTCACCCCGCTGGAGTTTTCCATCCTGTGGTATCTGTGCGAAAAAAGAGGGCAGGTGGTGTCTAGCGAGGAGTTATTTGAAGCGGTATGGGGGGAGAAGTACTTTGACAGCAACAACACTGTCATGTCTCACATCGCCCGGCTGCGGGAAAAGATGCACGAGCCCAGCCGCAAGCCCAAGTTCATAAAAACCGTTTGGGGGGTGGGGTACACCATTGAATGAAAATAACATGGGGACAAAAAAGACATACCATAACCATCTGTCCCGAGGGCTGATGCTGAGATACCTTCTCACCCTGGTGATCTATGTAGTGGGGCTAGTGGCCGTGGCGCTCATCGGCTGG
>CAJJPW010000197.1 GCA_905193725.1 uncultured Eubacteriales bacterium | reverse complement strand
TGCCGCCGCTCCCCAGCCGTATGGGGGTATCTTGGATCCCACAGGAAAAACGGCGTGTGGGCAATCTCATTCCAAAACGGCATGATGACCTTTGCCCAATACTCGTGCTCGCCCAACAAAAATCCATGGTCGGTGTTCACGATGAGCATCGTGTCCTTCCACATGTCGTACTGATCCATCACGTCCAAAATGCGTCCCAAGCTGTAGTCGCAGTACGATACCAATGCTGCGTACTGGTTGATTAGGTGCTCTACCTGATCTGGAGTCTCATCTACCTTTTTGTAATCCGGCCAGTCAAAAAACGGTCCAGTGTAGCCATCTGGGTACATCTCGATAAATTCTTTGGGGGCAAAGAACGGCTCATGAGGGTCAAAGGCCTCAATCTGCAAATACCAATTGTCCTCCCCCTTATTTGTATTGATAAACTCAATGCCCGCGTCAAAGACCTTCTCCTGTGGAAAATCTGCCCGGCACTTGATATACTTCCGGTTTACCATATCCGGACGGGTCAGGTAGTTGACGCGCCCAATCCGGTTGCTCATATCCGGGTCCGCTACTTCCGCTTTCCAGGGATCTCCCTCCTGGCCGCGGTAACCATCCCAGGTGGTGTATCTGGTATGATAGGTACAGCCCCCGTCCTCAAAGTAATGGTAGTGGTCAGTGATCAGGTGGGAATACACCCCATTTTCCTTCAATATTTCGGGCATGGAATCATCCCACGGCTCTATGGGGCCCCAGCTCCTATGCAAGAAGTTGAGCCTTCCTGTATGCAATTCCCTTCTGGCTGGCATACAGGGCATGCTGCCCACGTAAAAATTGTCAAACGTCACCGTCCTTTGCGCCAGCCGTTGAAAATTCGGCGTCTTGATTTTGTCGCCTCCATAGGCCGACAACATATGACGGTTGAGTGAATCGAACATCACCATAATCGCTTTCATATCGTCTTTTCCTCCCTTTCGGATCTCTCCCGCGCTTTCGCTTTTCTCCTTACCACCACTTGATCTGCTCGGTGACGTAGCGCCTGATCTTCACAAACTCCGGCGCGGTCACGTCTCTTGGGTGGGCCAGCTCTACTGGCAGGCTCTCTTTGAGGGTGGTTGGCTTGTTGGAGAGGATGAGTATTCTATCCGCCAAATACACCGCTTCCTCTATATTGTGGGTGATAAATAACACGGTGCTGCCCAACTCCTGTTTCAGCTTGAGCACTTGGTCTTCTAAATAAAAGCGCATCTTCAAATCCATCTGTCCGTAGGGCTCGTCTAAGAGCAACAGATCGGGGTAGGTGATAAACGCCCTGCCGATGATCACCCGCTGTTCTTCGCTGACCGATAGCTGGTGGGGATACGCGTCCAACACCTTGGTGAGCCCCAACAGCGCCGCGATGTGCTCTACGCGCCTATCAATCTCCTCTGCCGGAAACTTCTTGATTTTCAGGCCAAATTTCAGGTTTTCCTTTACCGAAAGCCAGGGAATGGCCGAGGGCTCCTGAAAGGCAAAGGAGATGTTGTGCACCTTCGGGTCCGCCGGCTTTCCATCGATGTAGATATCCCCTTTGGTCATGGTGTAGATGCGGGTCAGCAAGTTTAAAAATGTGGTCTTTCCGCAGCCGGTAGGCCCCACCACACACAAAAACTCTCCTTCTTTTATGGTAAAGCTGATGTCATCTAACACAAGCAGCTCTCCAAACTTTTTGGTAAGATTTTTCACAACTATTTTGTCTGGCATAACGACCTCCAATTTTCCTCTAAAGTGAAAACGTCATGTTCTCCGATATCTTTTCCCTGATGCGGAGAAATTCCGGCGAGATCTCGTCTCTTTCCCCTTCAAAATCAATGTCATAGCACGCCTTCACCTTTGCCGGGCACTTATCCAGCAATAGGATCCTGTCGGCCAACTTGATCGCCTCTTCTATGTTGTTGGTGACAAATATACTCGTCCGCTTTTCCGTCTGTATGATCTTGGCGATCTGCTTTTGCATGTCGTATCTGGTCTGTGCGTCCAACTGCCCAAAGGGCTCATCCATGATCAGGATTTCCACATCATTGGTGTACGCCCTCGCTATGCCTACCCGCTGTTTCATGCCACCGGAAAGCTGATAGGGATAACTCTTCTCAAATCCTGTAAGTCCTACCAGGTCGATAAAATGCTGTGCCTTTTTGCGGCTCTCTTGGCGGGGAATGCGCTTTCTGTCCGGGCCAAACGTCACGTTTTTCATCACGTTCAGCCAGGGCATGAGCCCTGTCTTTTGAAAGACCATCCCCATGCGTGGGTCCGCGCCAACTACCTTTTCCCCATCCAGGGTGATGGTGCCTTCGTCCGGGAGCAACAGCCCGGCGATCATGTTGAGCAGCACGGACTTCCCGCACTTCCCCGGGCCCAACAGCACGAGAAACTCCCCATCATAGACGTCAAAGGAGATATTGTCTATGACTTTTGTAAAGTTTCCCTTTTCGTCCCGAAAACCCTTGGAGACATTTTGTACCCTTAATTTGATTTCTTTGCTGTGTTCCATGGACATACTCTCTTTTCTATCAGATTTGTAATTACCGAAAGCAGCGCTCCTACCACGCCGATGATGATCATGGAGCTCAGTAGCAGGGAAACGTCAAAGGTCTCCGTGCCCCGTATGATCAAAAATCCCAATCCGGATTGGGCGCCTATCATCTCCGCTGCCAACACCACCATCCAGGATAAGCTGGTGGCATTGCGGATTCCTGCAAAAATCGTGGGTACTGCCGCCGGCAACACCACGCTGGAAAGGATTTGAGAATTGGTATTGGCGTTGAACATCCTGCCCACATCCAAATACAGAGGGTCAATGAGTCGAATGGCCGTATAGGAGTTGACCACAATGGGCTGAATGGCCGCTAAAAACACCAAAACCACACGTCCTACTTCCCCGACGCCAAACCATGCCACCAGAAGAGGAATCCAGGCAAGAGCCGGAATGGGGCGAATCAGTTCAAAAATCGTGCCCACTGTCTTGGCGAAGAACTTGTTCCAGCCGATTAAAATGCCCATGGGGATGCCTATCACCATGGCGCAGGCCAGGGCGATCAAAACCCGCTGGAGGCTCGCCCACACGTGCTCAAACAGCGTGTATCCTCCAAGGGGCGTAACTGTCAGTTCCCCTATCTTCTCTACCACCTCTTGGGGGGAGGCGATGATCCCGCTCCCATCTCCCGAGGCGATAAACCACAGGGCGATCAAAATTCCAATGGAGATAAACGGAGCAACCCTTAAAATGATCTTTCTGCCCGTCTTTTTGGTATCGCTATTCATTGTGCTCATTATACCGCCCTTCCTTTTAACACTTTTTTCTCTAACAGGGAGAACAAACCTGTGAAGATAAAGCCGATGATGCCAATGACAATCATGCCCATCATCACGATGTCAATCCTCATAAACGAGCGGGCCATGCTGATCATAAACCCCAGACCAGAGGAGGCCGAAAGCATCTCCGCCGCCACCAGCGTCGCCCAGGAATTGGCCAGAGCCACCCGCAGCCCTGCAAACATCATGGGCACGGAGGACGGAATCCCAATGTGGACGAAGGTGTAAAAGTTAGAGGCGCCAAATGTCTTGGCCACGTTGATCAGCGCCGGGCTGGTCTGCCGTATGCCCGCATAGGTGTTGATGACGCAGGGCACAAAGGCCGCCAGGAATATGATAAGCGCCTTGGCCGGCAGCCCAAGTCCGATCCAGAGGATGATGATGGGGATCCACGCCACCGGGGGAATCGGTCGGATAATCTCAAATATGGGCTTCATAAACTTATCAAAGATGGGATACCACCCCATAAACAACCCTAGGGGAATTCCAATCACACTGGCCAGGACAAAACCCGCCAATGCAACCGACATACTGGACAATATGTTGGTGGTGAGCAAAGACCCGTCTGGGCCGTTGTTGGAGAGCTTAAAGACAAAGGCATTGCCAATGTCAATCGGCGAGGCCGCTTTGCTGGAGTCGATCACATGGGTGCTGGATAGAATCTGCCAGATTCCCAAAAACAGCACCACCGTGATGACCGGCAGAATCATGTAAAACCAATCGGTCCAAAATTTTTTCTTTTTTAACCCGTCTTTTTTCAAGCCAAATTTCCTCCTTCGATGGAATCGCATTTGGAGATAAAGCCCTTGAGCTTTATCTCCAAATCGATATGCGCTACTCTACAATCAGGCTGGGATCCAACAGGTCGTCTGTTATCTTATCCATATCTGCCTCGGTGTAACTGGCCAGATCGTATACATAGAAATCCATGGCGGGCAGGAGCATTTCTGTGGCTTTGTAGAAGCCCTGCTCTCCCTTTTCGGTGAACCGGCTTCGAATGG
>CAJJPW010000196.1 GCA_905193725.1 uncultured Eubacteriales bacterium | reverse complement strand
ATATTTTTAACTTTTATTTTATATTTTTACTTCGAGGAGTTATTCTAATGAATGGTCAAAAAAACTATAGGATCATCAAACAACCTACTTTGCAAGATATTGCAAAAGCCTGCAATGTTTCAGTGAGCACTGTATCCCGTGTCATCAACAAGACCGGGCAGATTAAAGAGTCTACTGCAAAAAAGATTCTACAAGTGGCACAGGAGATGAACTATGCTCCTAACGCTTTGGCGAGGGGCATTGTAACCAATCAAACCAACCACATGGTGGGATTCTTAGTCCCCAATATATCCAACCCCTTCTTTGCCGAAGTGGTCAACTATGTGGAGAATATCCTTTCCGACCATGGATACATTCTCTCACTATGTCTATTTGGGGACGATCCCGTCAAACTCTCTAAGTTTTTACAAATTCTCACTCAGAGTAGGGCATCGGGAATTATCGTAGGTTCCTGTAGAGAGGATTCCTGCAAAGAGGATTTTGCCATTGCTAAAACCTACATGCCTATTGTCTCTATGCAGGGCGACGTAGATAATGTAGACCGTGTGGATGTGACAGATGAAGAAGGCACCTATGAGATCATCCAATATCTCATCGATAAAGGCCATAGGAAAATAGGATTTATCGGCTACCGGTACGATATGTCCATTTTGTACAACCGCCTTCAGGGATATAAACGGGCGCTCCAGGATAATCATATCCCGATTAACCCCGAATACATCTGTGATGGTCGCCATTCCTATGAATCTGGTTATGAAATGGCCAGCTATCTGCTGGAGTTAGAAGACCGGCCCACTGCCATTCACTGCTTTAACGAGTACATGGCCCAAGCTGCTTTTGATTCAATCAGAGATCATCACCTGAAGATTCCACAGGATATCTCTCTCACTGGATTTGACAACATCTATATTGGAAGAACTTTAGAGCCCAAGCTCACTACGGTAAGTGAATCCATGGAGACTATGTCTAAAATTGCAGTAGATATGCTATTAGCTCGCATACAGAACCAATCCACAGAAGAGCCTCAACATATTTTTATTCGCCACAAGCTCATCATACGCGATTCTGTTGCGGCAATATAACGACGCATCATCGGGGATTTCACTCGTTATCATTTTGAAGGGATGCATTAAGCCAATCATATTTTCTGTTTACACAAAAGACTTATGCTCTATCTCATCTCTGCAGTGCACTTAGCACTGCTTTTTAGCTTGTTTATTTTTTCTATTTCATGTAGGTAAACCCCGGGGACTTCTACACCTCAATTCCCATCTGTTTTAGGGATTTCCGGTAAAACTTTTCCGTCTCATCATCGGGTACTACAATGACAACTTGAAAATTGCTGTCATCTAATCCGTTATCACTACAGTACCAAGATACGTCAAAAAGCATCTCCCGCAAGGCCTCAGATGTGAACTTTGCGACCTTTTTATGCTCAGGGATTCCCTCACTGTAAAAGAAAAACGGCGACTGCTCAGCCTTGATGGCTTCCACCAACTTCTGGGCATATATTTCTTTCATATCTTCTTTTACCCCTTTATTCTCTGCTGTAGCGATCCACGTTCCCACTCCGCGGTTGCTCACACCGTTCTCCTCACATACCAATTTTATTATCATTTTATGCGGTTCCTTTCATCGACGCAAATATTTGATTCCTTGGCTCTCGCCTATCGTATTCTTTTTTAAATTGTATCGAATGTTCCCAAGGTATTCAAGGACAATATGCAAAAAAAACAGTGCAGAAAAAACCGCACCGTTTTTATTCTATTATAGTTAGAATGCTCAGGCCGCTTTCACTCTACCTCCGACATCGTAAAGCCATACATTATTGATCTTCTAACTGGTATGTCACCTCTATTTCGTCGCTCTCCACCTCAAAGTAATCTATAATATACAGCGCGCCTGGCGTGTTGCTGGCAACAATCGAACTTGTTGTAAGATCGCCTAAAACCCCTGTTTTTCCTGTCTCAATGTCATATTTTAACAGTGTATACGGGTAGTTGGTATCCTGCTTTGCCTCATCCGAAATGGTATAGTAGATCACATTCTTTTCTGCATCAAAGGTATAGTTTTCCACATACGCCTGCTCTACAATCACAGTTTCCGTCCCAGTCTCGATATTCCACAGCTTCATCTTGAAAGCCACAACTTCTTCTTCCAGCTGTTCATTTTCCAGCACCAACAGATATTTTCCATCGTTAGAAATTTTGCAATCCATTCCTGTTGTAACAGCCTGTCTTGCGCCTGTTTCTATATCCAGCTGATACACAGTATAATTTAAGTTATCTGCATCTGGCTCGGCAAAATAGATGGTATTCCCATATAGCGCCATACTAGTCGCTCTACAACTTCTCTCTTCAATGGTAGAGACCTTCTCTTCCCCACCTTCTACATCGTACTTCATCACCTGTTGGTTGTTAAATCCCGTAACGGCGTAGATGATATTATCGTCCTCATCCCAGGCAAAACAAGAGGTATTGTTGCCAAATCCCTCTTCTCCTAAGTTGGTAATGGCGCCATTTTCCGAATCATAGAGATATAGAATACTGCTATCTGTATCTGCATCTAATATAGCAAGATACCTACCGTCACTGGAGAACCCTGCTTGCAACACACCATAGAATTCCGGCAGATCCATCTGAGTCTTTTTCCCCTCAGCACTGACCGTCCAGAGTTGATCTAACGTGACATTCTCCACGTCTTGAGTGAGATCCGGCTGTATAGTACGGGCAAATACGCCATATTCACTGGAGGCACATAGATATCTTCCGTTTTGCATCACGACTGGCAGCGTCTGCTCCTGCCCATCTTTTAAAAGCACCGTCTTTTCTGCAGCAATTACGCTATTGTCGTCGCTGGCCAATGTGGGTGCAGCATTATCCTGAAGCTGCACAATGCTCACCGTCTTAGGCGTCATAGTATTGGCAATGGTGGTCTCCACCTTTTGCTTATACTCTTCTGCCTCTTCTACCGTGTCAAAGCCCTGGGATATTAAAACCGTCTGCGTATATCCTTCACACAGCACTGGAGTCAGTCCCAGGTCCTCAGGTATGAGTCCCTCTTCTAGCTCCGCAAAGGCATTGAGAATTACATATTGTTTTGCCGCTACCGCATGGTCATTTTTAGGTTCTAATCGAATGCTCAGAGTGTCGTCCTGCTCGCTAATGGAATAATCCACATTATCATTGAGCTGAATGTATAGAGTGAAGGGCTGCTCTGCCACAGGCATCGTCTTAAATATCCCCGTAACTAGCGTACTGGAGGACCAGTTGCTCTTTGCCTTATAATCCCAAAAGCTCACTGCGTCGATCTCAATTTTTAGCCGGTAGGGATTACTCAATAGCTCTGCCTCATATTTAGGAACAGCATTGATTCGTCCCTCTTCGATGCCCGCCGAACGACTGCCATTGATAAAGGAAAGTACGACTCTATCTGCACTCCCATCCTGGGATATATCAATGTCTTTTAAATTGATATTCTCCTCTATTGTCTGGTCGCCCCCTGCGACAACTCCATTTGCATCTGGTTCTGCCCCCTGTGCGCCACATCCTGTAAGGAGCAGCGACATCACTAGGATTAGCGTCATACAGCATATCCATACTCTTTTTGCCATAAATTATCTCCCGTCTCTCTTTCTCATTTGCCATTCTCTAAAAGGCTCACTCTATTTTTCAAATAGGCTGCAAATTCCTGTTTCAGATCATCTCGATCCAGTGCAAAATCCACAGTCGCCTCTAAAAAGCCCAATTTATCCCCTACGTCATAGCGTTTTCCTTCAAACTCGTAGGCGTACATCTCCTGCTCTTCCATCAGGGCTTGTAGAGCATCCGTCAGTTGGTACTCCCCGCCAATGCCAGGTTGCAATTCCTCCAATTTTTGAAAAATCTCGGGGTTAATAATATACCGCCCCATAATGGCCATGTTAGAGGGTGCATCTTGTGGGCTGGGCTTTTCTACTAACCCCACTACCTTGTGTAATCGGCTGGTTAAATCATCTTTGATGGGTTTTACAATGCCATATTTATTCGTCTGATCTTTTGCCACCCGTTTGACCCCTAGTACGTTTGCATTTGTCTTTTCATAGACATCCATCAGCTGTTTTAATGCCGGTGTTTTGGATACCACTACGTCATCGCCCAGCATCACCGCAAAGGGTTCTCCGCCAATAAACTCCTTGGCCTTTAGGATTGCATGCCCTAAGCCCAGAGGCCGCTTTTGCCGAATATAGTGGATTTCCACCATATCAGAAATGTTCTGCACTTCTTTGAGCAGTTCGGTTTTTCCTTTGCTCTTTAGCTCAAGTTCCAGCTCCACTGATACGTCAATGTGATCCTCAATAGCTCTCTTATTTCGTCCAGTGATGATGATAATATGAGTA
>CAJJPW010000195.1 GCA_905193725.1 uncultured Eubacteriales bacterium | reverse complement strand
CCTGCGGGCCGCTCAGAAGACGCCGGAGAAGTATAAAGATCTGATTATACGGATGTGGGGGGTCAGTGCGCACTTTATCGATCTGCCCCTAGATGTTCAGGAGGAATTTATCGCCAGATATGAGGGGATATGAGATATGAAGAAGATGCTCGGAAAACAAGGAAAATATATGGTGTTGATTGCAGCGATCATACTGATATTTATCGTTTTTTTGGGCATGCTTCCATTGGAATTTGAGACGGGGGCTCAACAGAGCGCTATCCACTACCAGTACCATTTTTTGATGGATGTGGGCTCACCCACGGAGCATTTTTCCAGCGAGTTTATCAGCGGGGCTCAACAGGCAGCAGAGGAATATGGGGTGCTGTTGGAAGTCGCCGGTCTCAATTCTGCCCTCAGCAGCGGGGATCAAGGCCTGATTGAAAAGGGGATTTTCGAGAGGGTAGACGGCATTATCCATACGGGGCGAAGCATGGATAGCGAGGAACAGGAGTGGATAAAAAATAGCAGCTGTCAGGTCTTATGCGTCAATAACCAGTGCGACACCCAAATCATGTCGTACGTGGGCCCGGATAATCGGGCCCAAGGGCGGGCAGTGATACAAAACCTCCAAACTCGGGGACAGGAGCCCTATCGAGTCGTCATCCTGATCAATGAGGTAGAAAAAGAACTGGGAAATTTGCGCTATCAGGGGATGATGGAAGCGCTGAAAAGCCGACCGGAGATCCAAGTGCTGGAAACCCTCTATGTCCCCTCCAATGTACTGGACGCCATGGCTCAAACCCAGGACAGCATTCTGGCCTACCCGAATATCGACTGTTTTATTGGAACAGATGAGACCATCCTCACAGGCATTGCCCGGGGGGTGGTGGACCTCAACCGGGTGCCAGAGATTGACATTGCAGGCGTGGGGGTGGGCGCCGATGTGGAGCACTACCTACAAAATGGGATCATCGATTTTACGATGGATCCACTGACCTATGAAATGGGATATGAGGCGGTGGTGCAACTATACCGGCAGTGCAATGAAGAACTGCCTCAGCAGAGGATGTACACAGATTACCAAATAAAAATATCACCGGAGAGTGAATTATGAGGCGGGAATACCACAGTATTGGAACCAAGATTATCGCATTTTCACTGACTTTGATCATTGGCCTGTTGGTGTTTATGACAGTCTCCTATGTGAAAATGGGCTGGATATCCGACGAATACCGAATTCTCATGCACGATATTGTGGCGATCAGCAATGTAAACAGCACCTTGGACGAGATGATGGAGGATTTTGAGGAATATTTGACGCTAAAAACGGCGAATTCACTCAATCGATTTAATTCCAAATATGACGAGCTATATCAATCTCTGGATTCCATGTCCATTGTCTTTTACTCCCAGGAAGAGCAGATCATCTATAAAAATGTCAATGCCCAGCTGTTTTCTCTCAACGAGGAGATGGACAGCGCCATCATCGCCAACCGAGGGCGAAACCCCCATGAGGCACGGGTGCACTATGATGTGGGCAAGACCATCGTCAGGCAGATGAAGGAGAGCATCAGCGAGCTTATTTTGGTACATGCCGCCCTGAGTGAGGAAATCTATAACGAGCTGGTGATCGGGGCAGATCAGCTGCAAACCATGATGATCACCTTTTTAATTGCGCTGGCCTGTGCTTCTACTCTCATCGCCTTTCGGTTTTCCAAATCCCTTGTCCATCCACTCCAGCAGTTGACAGACCATGTGTCGCGGGTGTTTATGAAGGAGGATAAGCTGACCCCTGTGCAGGTGGAGGCCAACGATGAGATTGGGATACTGGCAGATGGATTTAATGGAATGTTGATGCGCATTGAAAACTATATACAGGAGCTCAAATACAAATCTAAAATTGAAGGGGAACTCCAAAAAAAGGAAATGGAGAATCTGAAGATCAAAAACCTGCTGGATCAGACGAACATGCTGGCCCTGCAATCTCAGATCAACCCCCACTTTTTATACAATACCTTGAGCTGCATTGCCCAGACGGCCATGTTGGAAGATGCAAACGACACGTATACTCTGTTAATCACTGTTTCAGATATGATGCGATATAACCTGATTAGCCTAGATAGGCAGTCCACCATTGGCCAAGAATTGGAAAATGTAAAGCGGTATTTTTATATTCAAAAGGCCAGATACCGGGAACGGCTAAATTATCAAATCAACGTAGAAGATCCTCAGCTCAATGCCTGTAGGATTCCCCGGCTCACCATTCAGCCCTTTGTGGAAAATTCGATTATCCACGGTCTGGAAAGCAGGGAAGACGAGGGGATTATCCTGATACATATATTTGAACGAGAAGATCAAGTGTGCATTGAGATTATTGATAACGGCGTGGGGATGGATGCGAAGACGTGCAGCCAGCTATTGGGGGAAACTGGGAAGCGCGGCCACACGACGGGTATCGGTGTGCGCAATGTAGTGGAGCGCCTACAGCTGTATTATCAAAAGGACAACATCATACAGATCGACAGCAAGCCTGGCATAGGCACTAAGGTGGTGTTTTGGATCCCAAAATACAGGCACAATGACGACGAATAGGGAGAGAAGAGCATGTTTAAAATACTGATCGCAGATGATGAGCCCATCGCCCGAGAAGCAGTAGCGGCCATCATCAAAAAGCATTTTTTAGAGAAGATAGAGATTATCCAAGCGAAATCAGGACGCGAAGCGGTAGAAAAAGCAGCGGCGCTTCAGCCGGATATCGTCTGTATGGATATTCGCATGCCCGGGCTCAATGGGATAGACACCATACGGGAGTTAAAGCGCCGATATCCAGAGATGATTTTTATCGTCATCACGGCATTTGACGATTTTGACACTGTAGTGGAGGCGCTAAAATTGGGAGTGCAGGATTACTTTCTAAAGCCCATCAAGATCGACGCCTTGGTTCGTTCGCTCCAAAAGGCCATCGGACAGATCATACAAAGGCAGGATGAGCAGGAGGAAGCACTGAGCCTAAAGGACACCGTTTCTAAATTACTTCCCGAGCTAGAAAAAGAGCTCATATATACGCTGTTTATTGGAAATATCACCCGCATACGTGAGCTGGGATATTTAAATCTTCTGGGAATTCGGACGGAATGCGGAAGCTGTTTTGGAGTGCGGATTGATTCTAAAGATGAAGCAGAGGCACAGCGCGTTGCTCAACGGATCGTACGGCATATTAAAAACCACTATTGTGGACTTTCCAGCTCCTTGCAGGAGGGAAAGATGATGGTATTTCTGTTTGAAGAGGTGCCAGAACAAGATAGGGATTATTGGCTACATAAATGCGCAAAGAGTTTGGTAGAGGCTACTCATTGCAGCCATGTCTTTCTGTGCGCAGCGCCCTATGCCTCATCGCTACATGAGATGAGAGAATCCTATTTGACAGCTGCTGCCGCCTTAGATAGGGCAAATGGAAGCGAGGGAACGGTGTTTTGCAAGACGTGGGATTCTTCCTCAGAAGAAAACAAGACGGAATATCCTTTAAAGCTAGAGGAAATGATCTTTCAGGAGATCAGGAGGGGGTGTGCACAGGAGGCACATGAAAAGACAGTGCATCTATTTGAGGTGTTTGCCCAGATTTCCCAAGGATCTCAAAAAAAGCTGGCAGGGGAGATCCAGAAGTTTGTCGCGGCTTTGATTCGTTTTCGAATGTCTATTCCATCAGAGGAGGCCCCTGCGGATTCATTTGATTTATTCACCGATCCCGTTGAGCTGATGAACCGATGTTTACAGGAGGTGGAGTCGCTGTGCCGGTTAGCCGTCCAGCCGGATCCAGAGACGGCAAATGAGAGCATTCGAAAGGCGATAGGATATATTAAAGAGCATTATAGAGAGGATATTTCTCTGTGTGATGTGGCGAGCTATGTAGGGCTCAGTCACTTCTATTTTACCAAGATATTCAAAAACGAGATGGGGATGACCTTTGTGCGCTATCTGACTGCCTTGCGCATTGAAAACGCAAAAAAGCTGATGGAAAAGGATCCTTCCATTCCCGTAAAAGAGATCTGCTACCAAGTGGGTTATAATGATCCAAAATATTTTTGCAGGGCATTTCAAAGCATTGAAAAGCAATCGCCTACCGGGTACAAGCGGTTGCTCAAGGAAAAAGAGCAGCAGCGGGAGGATTCCTGACCAGCGTAGCGCTGGACCCACTGCCATTCAATGCTTTCTTGCTTTCCCTTGTTATACGTCCTTGGGAGCACCTTTAAGCTCACTCCACAGTGTCGCTGCCAGCGTAGCGCTGGACCCACTGCCATTCAATGCTTTCTTGCTTTCCCTTGTTATACGTCCTTGGGAGCACCTTTAAGCTCACTCCACAGTGTCGCTGCCAGCGTAGCGCTGGACCCACTGCCATTCAATGCTTTCTTGCTTTCCCTTGTTAT
>CAJJPW010000194.1 GCA_905193725.1 uncultured Eubacteriales bacterium | reverse complement strand
CCAGCAGTTCCTTTGCAACCGAAGCAGGCCGCTCCACCACCTCGCCTGCGGCGATTTTTCCAATCAGCTCCTGATCAAGCCTGAGTATCGGTCTGTCTTCCACGGCAGCTTTCCTTTCTCTCGTGTTTTATGCCTTGCGCGCCTTCTCTTTGAGCGTGAAAAGCGTATTAAGCGCCTCAATCGGCGTCATGCTCATCACATCCAGCGCACGGATTTCTTCAACCAAATCCATTGCAGGGGCTTCAAACAGATTGACCTGCTTGGGTTTCTTTTCATCCTCGCCCAGAATGTTCTGTCCGATGGTGCTCTGACTTACATCGTTGGTTTCTAGCCTTGCCAGAATCTCATGGGCGCGCATGATAACGGGTCTGGGCATGCCCGCCAAGTGCGCCACATGAATGCCGAAACTCTTGTCGGCACCGCCACGCTCAATTTTGCGCAGGAAGATAATATCCTCGCCGTGTTCCTTCACGCTGATGCGGTAGTTGACGACACCGCCCAGCCGGCCTTCCAATTCGCTCAATTCATGGTAGTGCGTCGCAAACAGCGTCTTTGCGCCGATTTTCTTTTTGTCCACCAGGTATTCCACAACTGCCCACGCGATGCTCAAGCCGTCAAACGTACTCGTTCCACGTCCGATTTCATCGAGTACAATCAGCGATTTAGATGTTGCGCTCCGCAGAATGTGCGCCATCTCGTTCATTTCCACCATAAAGGTAGACTGGCCCGACGCCAGGTCATCAGAGGCGCCTACCCGGGTGAAAATCTGATCCACCAGGCCGATCTCCGCCGAAGCCGCCGGCACAAAGCTGCCCAGCTGGGCCATCAGTGCAATCAGGGCGATCTGCCGCATATAGGTGCTCTTTCCACCCATATTAGGCCCAGTGATCACCACTAGGTTGTTTTTATCTCCATCCAGCACCGCATCATTGGGCACAAATTCCTCCTTGCTAGCGCGCTGCACCACTGGATGGCGCCCCTCTATGATGCGGATAGCGGAATCGTCTATGATGGTAGGGCAGACGTAATCGTATTCAAAGGCCGCCTGTGCTAGCGACTGAAGAGCGTCTATCTGGGCGACTGTCTGTGCTGTGCTTAGCAGCCGTTTGATGTTCTCAGCCAGCTTTTTTCTCACCTCGAGAAACACCGCATACTCCAACTTGATACACTTTTCCTTGGCGGTGAGGATTTTCTCCTCCATATCCTTGAGTTCCTGGGTGATAAACCGCTCACATCCTGCCAGCGTCTGCTTGCGAATATATCCATAGGGCACGAGATCCAGATAGGATTTGGTGACCTCGATAAAGTACCCAAATACCTTGTTAAAACCGATTTTTAAATTCTTGATGCCCGTGCTCTGCCGCTCTTTTTGTTCCAGCTCCTTGATATACTTCTCGCCATTTTGTGCGATATCCCGCAACTGGTCGATTTCCGGATGAAACCCCTTTTTGATGATGTCCCCATCCTTGATGCCCTGTGCGGGCTCGTTGTCAATGGCCTGTTCCAGCAGCTTTTTGACATCTGCCATGTCGTCTAATTGGCCATATAACTGGGCCAAAAGCGGGCTTTTACAATCCTTTAAAGTTTCCTTTAGCCGAGGCAATTTCTCAAAGGAGTTTTTGAGCGAGATGCAGTTTTTCGCATCCAATGTGCTGTAGGATATCTTTGAGGTGAGTCGCTCTAGATCGTAAATGCCCTCCAGCGCCTCACGAAGCTCCTCCCGCAGGATCATGTTGTCAAATATCTCGCAAACGGCGCCTTGCCTTTCGATAATCTTCTGTTTGCTGAGCAGAGGTTGCTCGATAAAATTGCGAATCTGTCTGGCGCCCATAGAGGTTTTTGTCTTGTCTAGCAGCCAAAGAAGCGAACCGTGTTTGGAACCCTCTCGTATAGTCTGGGTCAGTTCTAAATTTCTCTTGGTGGTGCTATCCAGTGTCATAAACGAGCGATCTGTGATGAGCTGGATTTGGGTAATGTGGTTGAGATCGTTCTTTTGGGTCTGCAACAGGTAATCCAGCAGCGCACCACAAGCGCCTACCATACTCTTGCTGTGGCCGATACCCAGCGCGTTTAAGTTCTCCACCTGGAAGTGGGTTTTGAGCACATCCTGGGCGTGATTCACGTCAAAATGAAAGTCCTCCAACGGCTCGATGAGAATAGCGTATTCCTTAAAGGTACTTTCGATCTTGTATTGAAACTCCATGAGGGCGTTACACAGTAAAAGCTGTTTGGGCGAGATGCGTATGAGCTCTCGCAAAAGCCCCAAGCACTCCTTTCCTGCTGCCACGCACACCACGTAAAACTGACCGGTGGATACATCACAGTAGCTGATGGATACCTCTTTGCCCAACAGGTAAGCGCAGGCGATGAAGTTGTTTTGCCCTTCACTTAGAATATTGTCATCGGTAACTGTACCCGGGGTGATCACCCGTACTACTTCACGGCGCACTAGACCCACTGCCTCAGAGGGATCTTCCACCTGCTCGCAAATTGCCACTTTATATCCTTTGTGAATGAGTTTGTTGATGTATATGTTGGCAGAATGGTGAGGAACACCGCACATAGGCGCTCTCTTTTCCAGTCCACAATCTCTACCTGTCAGTGCAATTTCCAATTCCTTTGACGCTAAAATAGCATCGTCAAAAAACATCTCGTAAAAGTCGCCTAGACGAAAAAATAAAAGACAGTCGCTATACTGCTCCTTCATCTTTAAATATTGCGTCATCATCGGCGTCAATTTTGCCATAAGTGTTTCCCTTTCCTTGCCAGTCTATGTAAATTATTATATCATATAATCAGCAAAATTTAAAATACTATAAAAATATCAAAGGATGGCCTTGACATGAAAAAAAGAGCAGATCTCTCGCCTAACCGATATATCCTTCTCTGTCTGATCGGCATATGTCTGTGCGCACTTACAGGGTGTGCAGATCTTTCCGTCCGCTACGAGCTAAACCAGAACAATCAGGTGAGTTGTGAGTACCACCTGCTAGTGGATCTCAACAAGATGGAACAGCAAGATACCCTTTCGGTAGACAGCATATCGGGATATATTGAATCCTATTGGGAAAACCAAGGGATGGAAGTCCACAGCGAGTCTGAAGACGGCGTTTTGTCCTTTTACGGCCGCAAAGTTTTCACTGCTTCCAGCCCAGAGGAGGCGTTTTCCACGCTGAAATCCTGGCTTACCGACACAAAAACTAGCCCTTTTTCTGCCCTCACTTTTGATATGACGACTTCTCCCTATGAGAGAGAATACCACTTAGATGGCACTGTGGACATCTCCAACCTGTTTTCATACGATGAAGGCACGAGTCTGCCCAAGGATATCTTAATCAAGTTGAGCGATTTTACCTATGAGAGCTCGTATACCATGGATATTGTGCTGCCTGGAGAGGTTCTGTCTACCAACGGCGGAGAGGATGCCCCCACTCATTTTACCATTTCCCCCTCTGAGCAAAACCACATCACTCTTTCCACTCGGTGGGAGGATACCCAGGCAAAACAAACATCTTTGGCAGTACAGTGGATGATCTATGGCATTCCTGTGCTCATCTTGTTGATACTTGTCTTGTTATGGATCATCCGACATCGGAGAAAGAAAAACGCCTAATCGCTGACAGCTAACCCCACAAAAACAGGCCCTATTCTTGTGCTTAAAAGAGTTTTTGCATAAAAAAGAGCCAGAGTAGCCGATGATTTGGCGCTCTCGCTCTTTTATCTATGGATTGGTTTGGGAAAACCTGACCCTTTCCCAGTAAGTCTTCAGAAGAATGCAGTTTCTTATGGCTGATACGTCCACACCTCTCCCTGTGGATCGGTGTACTCCACGTATATCACCTGGCCGCTTTTTACCTCTATCATAGCCTGTCCGGTGAATTCCTGTGGGAGATAGGCTTCGATATCCTCCAGCGTCAATTCTCCGCTGAATAGTGCCCCGCTACTTTCTACATATGTTTGCGCTGCATCATAGATCTCTAAAGCAGGGCTTTCCTGCTTCCCGTTCTGGACGAGATCATCACTTGTACTTTCCCCAGGCATAGCCTCCTGCAAAAGTCCACCTTCCTCCGAAGCAGTGCTGCTGGGAATCTCTCCATCGGACGTATCCGCCTCTCCATCCCTTGCCTCAGCTGCATCAATCGCCTTATCCTCCGGCGCCGCCATTTCAGCAGACTCCGCTGTAGCCGCCTCGTTGGTGGCATGAGACATAAACTGATCCTGCAACAGAGGAGCGAGAAATAGACAAAGTATGACAGCTGCCGCCCCAGTGGCCCCATAGACGATTTTTCTCATCCGGCTGGTTCGCTGCTGACGTTTGAGCATTGCTGCCTTTTTCTGCACTACCTCCCAATCCACCTGGCTGGAAGTGCTCTCCCTTGTCTTGTGAACCAACTCTTTGACCTCACGCATCTGGGCCAAATACTCCCTGCACTCTGG
>CAJJPW010000193.1 GCA_905193725.1 uncultured Eubacteriales bacterium | reverse complement strand
ATGGGCCTTTTGCGAAGCTGATACTTCCTCAATGGCAGTGGGTCCAGCACTATGCCGTCTGAGAGGAAGGTTAACACATTACCATCTCCCAAGGGATGGGCCTTTTGCGAAGCTGATACTTCCTCAATGGCAGTGGGTCCAGCACTATGCCGTCTGAGAGGAAGGTTAACACATTACCATCTCCCAAGGGATGGGCCTTTTGCGAAGCTGATACTTCCTCAATGGCAGTGGGTCCAGCACTATGCCGTCTGAGAGGAAGGTTAACACATTACCATCTCCCAAGGGATGGGCCTTTTGCGAAGCTGATACTTCCTCAATGGCAGTGGGTCCAGCACTATGCTGGCAGCGTCACGCCGGCACTAAAATATCCGCTGTATTGGAAATGCCTAGGAAGTTATGTAAAATGTGGCGTGTGGTATCATAAGTGGCCTGTTGTGCCTTTTCCACATCTCCCGTGGCCTCTATTGCCTTTTGATACGCTCGTCTCAGCTCTGTACCCACATTGATCTTGCCAATGCCGTTTTGGATGGCCTGATGGATGTAGTTAGGTTCAATGCCGGAGCCTCCGTGAAGCACCAAAGGGAGGTCCACCATCTCATGGATCTTCTTCAAATGCTCAATATCTAGCTTCGCATGAGGCTTTTCTTGATCCTTTAGCGCCTCTGCCACCGCCCCGTGAAAGCTTCCAAATGCCACAGACAGCCAGTCGCACCTGCTTTGCTCTACAAAGGGAATCACTTGCTCCAGGCGAGTAAATCCCGTTTTAGATGTAAAAATCTCCTCATAAGGTGGCGAGGCAACGTCGTGGCGCAATACGGCCCCCAACTCCGCCTCGCAGGGAATACCTGCCCTTTGCGTGAGCTCCGATACCTTTCGCGTCGCTGCAATATTTCCTTCCAAATCCAGCGCAGAAGCATCTATCATAACGGATTCATATCCTAAATCAATTGCCTCCTGTATAATACCCACATAATCTACGGGCTGGCCATCCTCTCCCACTGCTGGAATATGGTCTAGGTGTAACAGTGTGTGATGGGCATTTTTGCATTTTTCGTATTCATCTCTCACTGCCTTGGGACTGGTTGCCCCAAACTGCTCCCATTCCACCATGGCGACTTGTACCATGGCAACAGAGTTTTCATCCCCCACAGCCTGTACAATGGGCTGGATCATGGGCAAATACGCCGCATTGAATGAGGGAACTACCACTTTGTTCTCCACCGCTTTTTGGATTATCTTGCTCGCATCCATTCACAGATTCCTCCTCGTATATTCTATATTTTATTTTCCCGGGTTATTTTAATAAAGTACACTAATTTGGCCTAAGTATACCACATTTTTCGCCTATAGAAAAGCTCTCCTCTTGCCCTTTATGAGACCATTTTTTCATCGATTCATTAGGAGGTATATTTTCAAATTTTACCATTTATGATATAGTAATAAATAGGATATCTCATTTTTATTTTGGTGGAATGTGTTGCGTCAAAGTACCGCTCGCTTTTTCCACATCCAAGCATGGCAAAACGATACATTCCATCATAACTATCAAACATTTAAGGAGAAATTTTTATGAAGAACTTGGAGCATTTAAGAGTCGTTTTAACTGGTGGCAGTCAGGGAATCGGCAAAGAAACGGTGTCAGCTTTTTTGCAGGCAGGGGCTCAGGTGGTTTTTACCGCACGCAGAGAATCCGTCGCTCAAGAAGTACTTGATGAGTGCAAGTCCTATGTGGATGCTGGCAAACTGTACTTTTACAAGGCCGATGTGGCGAACAAAGAGGAGGTACAACAGCTGGTGGCGTTTGTAGATCGTGTAATGGGCGGCTGCAACACCCTTGTTAACAACGCCGGTGTATTTGTGGGTGGATTGCTTCACGAGTCCAAAGAGGAGGATTTCGACTCCATTTACAGCGTAAATGTCAAGGGTATCTACAATATGTGTAAGTATTTCCTACCCCAGATGATCGAACAAAAAAGCGGTACCATTATCAACATCGCCTCTGTAGCTGGTAAGGGCGGAGAATACAACATGCCTTTATACAGTTCCTCTAAGGCCGCTGTCATTAACTTGACACAAAGTATGGCTATCGATTACGCCCCCATGGGTATTCGCATCAACTGCATTTCTCCCAGTGCTACTGCAACCCCTATGTTCCTCAATGGCACTACACCTGATGTGATGCAGCGGTTTTTAGATGCTTTCCCACCACATCGTTTGGGGACTCCGCAGGAAGTGGCAAATGTCATTTTGTTTTTAGCATCAGATGAGTCTTCCTTTGTTTACGGGCAAAATATTGCCGTAGATGGCGGCCTGTCCTCCTGGGTGGGCGAACCCAAGCAAGATAAGGAAAACAGCTAGATTTATCGTGTAAAACGTTCTATTTTGCGGCAATCGCTAACACCTTTCTCGCTCCTCCATAGTATGTGAGAAAGGTGTTTCCTTTTCTATTTTTCTTTCATTCTTTTCGTAAGCTGCCATCCTCGTATATTAAAAATACATCTATCTGCTTATTTCTTTTTTTGCAGACAAAGACCCCCTCTTTGCTTTCCAACCACATAACTTTTGTTGCGTTATCAGCATAAAGAAATTTTCTTGATCTAAGACAATTCCATAGTACAATCCGCTATTTTGCTAAATAGTTAGATGATCTATTCTTTCCTCGCCTGCTACTGCCTCATCATGCGATAACCTACCCCTATATGCGTTTGAATGTAACGTGGGGTGGAAGGTGTCTTTTCTATTTTCTTACGCAGAGTTGCCATAAATACCCGCAAAGATGGTGTGTCAGACATTTGCACATTGCCCCAAACTTCTTTTAAGATATAGTTGTGTGTTAATACCTTCCCTGTGTTTTTCGCCAGTAAACACAACAGCTTATATTCTATTGGTGTCAGATGTACCTCTTTTTCTCCAATATAGACGCACCCTGCTACATAGTCAATCTTCAGTTCTCCGTTGATATAAATGCTATTATCTCCCTTTTTTTCTCCTTCTGTATATACGCGCCGCAGCGCCACTCTCAGCCGAGCTAATAGTTCATCCACGCTAAACGGTTTCGTAATATAATCGTCAGCGCCAGCATCCAGTGCATCCACTTTATCCTGATCTTCACTTCGAGCGCTCACCACAATAATAGGCATATTAGACCAACCACGCACCTTTTGAATAATTTCTACTCCATCCATATCTGGCAGCCCTAAATCCAGTAAAATCACATCTGGCCGGTAGGAAGCGGCTTCTAAAAGGCCAGCTGTACCATTTTTTGCCATATGATATTGATAGTTTTGTGTCTCTAGAGTAGTGCGAATTAAATTGCTAATCGCTGGGTCATCTTCAATGACTAATATTTTAGATTTATACATTTGTATTTACCTCCGCTCGTTTCAATGTAAATTGAAAAATAGTTCCACATGGCTTATTATCTAATACCTCAATTGCACCTTCATGAGCCGTTACAATGGATTTGCATAAAGAAAGCCCTAATCCCAATCCCCTTCTATCATCAGCTGGTCTCTGGGATGCCGTGTAGAACATGTCAAAAATATGCGGCTTAGCTTTATCGGAAATACCTGGACCATCATCAGAAATAGAGATTAATACATAGTTGCCTTTTTTAGTAGCATTCAACACGATATGAGAGCCAGCCGGTGTATACTTAATCGCATTATTGACAATGTTTATGATTACTTGAATGATCAGTCGAACGTCCATCTTTGCCATAAGAAACTCATCGTCGAGATGTGTGGTGATCGAGTGATCCGAAGCATGTCTATCAATGTGCTTTAGCGCCTCCTGAAACACCTCTTCTATGAGCTCAGGTTGCATCCGCAAGTGCATCGTGCCATTCTCAATGCGAGTGACTGAAAGTAAATTTTCCGTCAGATTGATAAGCCACATAGAATCATCATAAATCGCTGTATAAAGCTCTTGTTTTTTCTTCTCATCCAGCACTTCACCATTTTCACGAAGCACCCCTGCATTGCCACTAATACTTGTCAGCGGCGTACGCAGATCATGAGAAATCGCCCTTAATAGATGGGAACGCAACCTCTCCTGCTGAGATTCCACTTCCATTGCATGCTTTTCATCTCCCAGCCTTTTTTTCTCTATAATTAATCCACATTCATTGAGGATGGCGACCATAAGATTTTTTTCAAATGCCTCCAGAACAGAGTATTTATCCGCTGGGATACCCACAATGCCCATTACGCCCTTTGTTCCCCGCACTGCTAAATAGAGGCACTTTGCATCGGGCAAGGTGTTAGTTGATGCACCTGCATGTTTATTGTTTTTCAGTACCCATTCCGCAACCCCTTGTTCCTCACTGGTCAAATAAATAGGGAGATCCTTTTCCGCTTCTTTCGGCATAATGGAAAAAGTTAAAGTCTGGTCTTGAGATTTTGCCAGGGTATAGAGTATGGGCCTATTTAATAGCTTGCTGAGTTGATAGGCAGCT
>CAJJPW010000192.1 GCA_905193725.1 uncultured Eubacteriales bacterium | reverse complement strand
TTATATATTCCAGTCATTATTTTCAATTTTATTTATTTAATATTGGTGATATTGCACATTATAAACACAATAAATTATATATTCCAGTCATTATTTTCAATTTTATTTATTTAATATTGGTGATATAATCGCATTAACAAATATTAAGGAGGATGGCTTATGAAAAGGTTTGTCTCACTTCTATTGGCGTTTGGTCTCTCTCTAACCCTTATGACTGCGTTTACTTCTGCGCTTGCCTCTGGTGATCCTGTCGTGCTTTATACCGAAAAAAATACCCAAGAAGGCTGGGATGAATACGAACGAAAAATTGAAGAAGCCACTGGCATAGAGATTGAAGCGCTTGCTTTCCCTACCAATCCCGATGACCGTCAGGCCAAGGCAACGACAATTCTTGCATCCGGAGATTCTTCGGTGGATCTGATGTACATTAATGACGAACAGGTAACCGCATTCAAATATGCAGGTTTTCTGGAGCCATTGCAGAATGACGTCATGAATCCTGAAGTAGCTCAATATTTCTCTCCTGATTTTTTGAAAGGCTGCATGGTAGGCGAAAACATCTATTCCGTTCCAGTTTACATGAGTTGCCTGATGCTCTTTATCAATCAACATTTCCTGGATGAACTGGGCATGGAAGCGCCTACCAATTACGATGAATTTGTTGAATTCATCACTAAGGCAAGTAAGCCGGAAGAGGGCATTTACGGCTATGGCGGCGCGTGGGAACGCACGTATGTATTCAATGAAATCGGCCTGTTCATTAATCTGTTTGGCGGCGATTACTTCGATTGGACAAATGAAAAGACCCAAAAGGCACTCAAATTTATGTATGATATGTGTCACGATCTCAACTGCACGCCCATCGATCAGATGGCTGATATCTATGATCCGATGCTGCAAAAATTTTTTGATGGCAAGTATGGCTGCGTATTCATGTGGGGCGGATCATTGAAAACTTTCCAAAAGGCCGGCGTTTACGGCGATGATTTCATCCACATTATCCCAATGCCCACCTTTGAAACCAACGTGACCTATCAGGATGCCATGCATTACGTACTCAACGCCAGTTCCGACAACAAAGAAAATGCCAAGAAAGTTCTGGAATATCTGGTTTCTCCTGAAGGACAGTTGGCTTACACGGACTTCACGGGCTATGTGCCGGCTCGTTCCGATGTACTTTTCAGTGACATTCTGGATCAAGAACCCTACGCTAGCCTTTGCCCCAATGTTCCCGCACTGCGCGAATACTTTGAATCTGGCACCGTATCCCGTCCTCTGGTACCCCAGACTATGGAACATCTTACAGAAATTGGAACAATCTTCCAAGAGTATGTTACTGACCAGATCACTCTGGAGCAGGCCGTTGAACGCGCACAGGCTGCCCATGCGGAAATGGTTCCTTGAATTGAATGAATTTGAAGGGATCACAATCGCCGGCAGAACCTGTAGGATAAGGTAGCTAACTTACCAATAAAGGCGTTTAACGAGAGTACTCATAGTTAGCAAGTCATGCCGGGTATAAGCAAAAATGACTTTCTAAGCTTCTGGCGTTGGGAGTCATTTTTGCATTTCGGGTTTTGTCTGCGCTTTGAGATATATTTAACGTCCTTTCTAGAATTACAGGAGGTACCGCTATGTTGAAAAGGAGGCACGGCAAAATAATACTTGCCGCATGGATGATGGTACTGCCCGCACTTTTAATTCGTATGTCGACCATCGTCTATCCTTTTGTGATGACAGTTGTAAATAGTTTTCAAGATCTCAATATTTTTAAAGGTGCAAGCGGTGACTTTATTGGTTTTGCCAATTACGCCAAGTTATTCACCGATGGTAAGCTTCATGCTTCCTTGACGTTCACTGCAATTTTTACCCTTGTCTCCATGGGCTTTCATCTTATACTTGGCGTTGGCCTTGCTTTATTGCTCAATTTGCGATTTAAAGGCAAAAAACTGCTGCGCACTATAGTCTTGATTCCCTGGGCCACTCCTATGGTAGTAATTGGTATTGCAGCAAAATATGGATTTAATGATACCTATGGGTTGATCAATGATTTGATTCGCAGAATTGTGCCCAACTTTCACTTTGGATGGCTAGTGCATGGTTACTCTGCACGTATAGCAGTTATCGCCGTGGATTTATGGAAAAATGTTCCTTTTTTTGCCATTCTCATATTGGCAGGCCTGCAATTCATCTCAGACGATCTTTATGAAGCGGCACGGATTGATGGCTCTGGAAGCATACATAGCTTTTTTAAGATTACATTGCCATTGATCAAGCGTAACATACTCACCACCAGTATTTTCTTTACCATGTGGCGTATGACAAGTTTTGACGTAGTTTATGCCATGACATCCGGCGGTCCGTTTGACTCCACCAGCCTTTTAGCGTATCGTATTTATCAGGAAGCCTTTACCAATTTGAATCTTGGCTACGCTTCTGCCATTGCTATTTTGTTGTTCTTGCTAATGGTATTGATGTCCCTAATCAATCTCCGCTTTATATCGAAAATCGACTATTAAAGGGAGGACGTATGCATGACAAAGATCTTAAATCAACGGCGTTTCGGCGCATTTCTTTTGCGCTGGGGTCTCACGTTTCTAGTTGGATTAATCATCCTCGTTCCACTGTATTGGATTTTTATATCTTCCATTACGCCCAGCGAATCTCTCTTTCAAATGCCCATTCAATATTTCCCAAAGAAAATTACCTTCGATAATTACGTCAAGCTTTTCACTAATCTAGGCGTCCTTGAAAAGACCTTTAACACGCTTGTAATATCCTTTGCAGCGCTATTAGGAACCATTATTTTTGGTTCTCTGCCTGCCTATGGATTTGCACGATTCAAGACCAGAGGTTTAAACATAGCAAAGGCCGCACTATTGTTCTCTGCATTGATCCCAGGGATCGTGACTGCCAGACCCTTATATGATTTTTTAAAATCAATGCGCCTGCTGGATACCCTACACGGTCTCAGCCTATTGTATACGAGTGCGCTATTGCCCTTTTCGGTTTTAATCTTAACCAACTTTGTGGAAAATATTCCCTTAACGATTGAAGAGGCTGCAGAAATAGATGGTGCGTCTTTTGTACAAAAAATGTTCTATGTTCTGTTCCCACTAATGCGTCCCGCAGTTGCCACCATTGCCATCATTAACTTTATTCAATGCCTGAACGATCTATTTCATCCATTGTTTTTTGCGGGCAAAATCTCAACGCTAAGTCTGGGAATTGTTACCGTACCTCAGGAATTTACGTATCAGGTTCCTTGGGATTTGATAAGCACCATGGGTTGGTACATCGTGCTTCCCATTGTAATATTCGTCATGATATTCGAAAAAAACATCATGGACGGCATTATGGCGGGCGGCGTTAAACAATGAAAGACTATTTCTACAGAAAAACACAAGGCTATAAATAAGGTGATCATATGATGAATTCTATTTTTCAACATGATGGATCGGTGTCACGAGCGATTACGGCAGAAAATTTATCAGGTAAGCCAGGGGTAGGGGGACAGGCCAGTAGCGAGCTGGGCATCTCCCGTAAAGGTTCTCCCTGCTTGGTCAATGTTCCCTCCGGAGCCACAGTAACCATCGCAGATATCCAAGGCTGCGGTATCATCGAACACATGTGGTTTACCTTGGCAGAAACCACAAAAAGCGGCGACTATATGCTTCGGGACGTGATTTTAAAAATCTATTGGGATAATGAAGAAACCCCTTCGGTGGAAACTCCACTGGGAGACTTCTTTTGTTGTGGATTTGGAAGGCAGACGGCAGTTCAATCTCTACCCATCTGTGTCAATCCAAGAGGCGGATACAACTGTTATTTTCCTATGCCATTCAAAAGCAGGGCACATTTTGTGATTGAAAATCAACATCCTGGCTGTATTCCCGATCTCTTTTATCAAATTGACTACAGCCTTCATAAATCATTGCCAGAAGAAACCCTATATTTCCACGCACAATGGCGACGGCAAAGGGCAACCAAGCCAACTGAGGATTATGTTATTTTGGATGGAGTGCAGGGGCGCGGAAAATATGTGGGAACCTACTTGGCCTTGACCACATTAGAACGCCATTGGTGGGGAGAAGGTGAGGTAAAATTTTTCATTGATGATGACCAAAAATATCCAACCATATGCGGAACCGGTACTGAAGATTACTTTGGCGGAGCTTGGAGTTTTGGCACAACGGATGACGGAATCGAAAAGACTTTCTGCACACTCTATTCAGGATATCCCTATTATAACAAAAATAACATCGTTTCTTATCCTTATTCCAACAATGATTGTCTGCCCATGCGAGGGCTTTATCGATGGCACATTCCCGATCCCATTCGCTTTGAAAAAGCCCTGAAAGTTACGATTCAACAGATTGGACGCAATCAATTCGGAATGTTTGAGCGTGAAGACGATTATGCTTCTGTAGCTTATTGGTATCAAAACGAGCCTCATACTGTCT
>CAJJPW010000191.1 GCA_905193725.1 uncultured Eubacteriales bacterium | reverse complement strand
AAAAAAGAAACCCAACCATAGCCGCCATTTTGTGCCACAGCGGTGGTTGATATTCACAGATCGTCTGATTGAGAATTTCAGTTATTCCAACGTCAAATCCTCAGGGTTATCGTAATAACTTTCCTCTTCCATCATCACTTCGCTCTCCAGCTCCCGTGGCTTTGCATGGGAAAGCTTGGCTCTATTTCTGGCAATGATGGCAATGTACTCTTGGCAGTATCCCTCGATATCGTCGAGAATTTCGGCTGCATACTGCTCGGCATTTGCCCGAATCTGTTTGGAAGAGGTCTGGGCCTTTTCCATGATCTTTTCCGCCTTGGCATATGCCGCCTGCAACACCTGCTGCTCGTCCACTGCCTTTTTCGCTGCCTCGTTGGCTCTCTCTACGATCTGCTCCGCCTCTTTTTTGGCCTCGGCGATGATGGAGTCCCGCCGCTGCAAAATATCGCTAGCCTCTTCGATTTCTTTGGGGAATTCCCTTCTCATATCCCCAATGATCTCTAAAAACAGATCTTTATCTACAGCAATTTTACTGGAAAACATTCCTGTTTTGCTGTGTTCCAGTTCATCTTGCATTTCATCAATTAGTTCAATTAAACCCATACGCTACCTCTCTTTTCTGCTATGCCCTATCTTTATTTTGACTTGCTGAATTTATCTATCCTGCCAATATCATCCTCGCTTGATGCGCCCAAGATACTCCAGTACCTCTGGATGCAAAAACTTCTCCGCGTTGCCGCCAAAGGTCAAAATCTCCCGCACCGCGCTGGAGCTGATATTCGCATAACAATCTGTAGTATTAAAATAGATCGTCTCAAGTTTAGTATACAACATATTATTTACTAGTGCAATTTCTTTTTCATATTCAAAATCCAAAAAGTTGCGCAGACCCCGTACAATCACGTTGATGTCCTTCTCTCTTGCGTATTCCACCAGCATGCCACTGGAATGATCCACCACCACCCCTGGGATATGCCGAGTACAGATCTCAATGCAGGCAGTGCGCTGCTCTAAGGTGAACATGTTCTGTTTCTTGATATTGTCGAAGATCACCACGTGGACTTTGTCAAATATCCTTGCCGCCCGCTCAATAATGTCCAGATGTCCCAGTGTAATGGGGTCAAAGCTCCCCGGAAAAATACAGCTTTTCACAATATCTCTTCCCTTTCTAAAAATGTCAGCGAGGTCTTTCCATAGTGTTTAGTCTTTTTGAATCCATACCCCTCTGCTGGAGAAATGGGCTGTTCTCTTAGGTGTTCCAGCACCACGATAGCCCCATGGGCCAGCACTTTTTCTGCTCGCAAGCACTGCAGCGCCTGCTGATAGTATCCCCCCTGATAAGGAGGATCTAAAAGAGCGATGTCCACTTGCACGCCCTTTGCTGCCAAACTTGCGATTGCCTGCCGATAGTCACACACCATCAACTCTACCCTATCTGCAAACCCGGCTTTTTGGATGTTCTTGCGAATGATCGCCGCGGCTTTTCCATCCCGCTCTACCAAAAACGCCCGTTGCGCTCCACGGGACACGGCCTCCAACCCCAGAGCTCCTGAGCCGGAAAAAAGGTCCAGCACAATACTGCCGTAGATCTGAAATTGTATGGCGCCAAATAGCGCCTCTTTCACTCGATCCGTGGTGGGGCGAGTGACCTCCTCGCCAGGTAAGCTGAGCAAGCTCATGCCCCTCTTAGTTCCCGCGATAATGCGCATTTACTCTATTTCTCCTTTTTCTCGTTGCGCCAATCAAACGGATGGGGCAACATAGATCTCTCGTTCTGTCAAAATCATGTCCATTTGGACGTCGTGGTCTTCTGCCTCTATCCCTTCCACTACTTGAAAGTCGTAGGCCAGCGCCAGCTTGAAAATATGGCTATGTTGCGTGAGATACCGGTCAAAATATCCCTTCCCGTACCCAATTCGGCACATCCTATGGCTAAATGCCACTCCAGGGATGAGCGCCAGCTGGATGTGGGCGCTTTTTTCCTCTTCCTTTGGCTCTAATATCCCCCATTTGCCCGTCATTAATGTATCCTTCCCGCGGTACTGCCCCACTGTCATCTGGTTCTCTCCCAAAACCATGGGCAGATACACTTGGATTCCACTAGCGGTGCAGTACTCCAAAATGCTCTCCACTGCTACCTCGCCGTGAATCGGCCAATAGGCCAGCAGCCCTTTGATCTGCCGCTGCTTTAGCAGGGCGATGGCTTTGCCGGCAATCACCTTGCTCTTTTGAGAGATCTCCTCCGGCTCCATAGCTCTGCGCCGGCTGAGTATCTCCTGTCGAATGTCAGACTTGTTCAGTTTGTTCGCCACCTTGCAAATAGACTCTAGGTACTCGCTTGCTGATAGAGAGCAAAATTTCGTAGTTGATGGTCTGGGCCAGCTCTGCCAGCTCGTCGGCAGTGATCTCCTCCCCGCCCTGTTTGCCGATCATCACCACTTCGCTGCCGTGGGCTACCTCTGGAATATGGGTCACATCAACGATCATCTGGTCCATGCACACGTTGCCCAGCACTCTGGCCCGTTTGCCGCAGATGAGCACATCCGCCCTATTGCTCAAAATTCTCTTGTAGCCGTCTCCATATCCCACCGGCACGGTAGCCACCACCATATCCTCTGGCGCCACAAACGTCCTGCCATAGCTGATGCTCTGGCCCTTTTGGATCTGCTTTAGGTGAATGACAAAGCTCTTGAAGCTCAGCGCCGGCGTGAGCCGAACCTGCCTGCTGGTCTCTCTGGCAGGGTAGCAGCCGTAAATGGCGATGCCGGCTCTTACATAATCGTATCTCAACTGGGGCAAGTCCAGTGTAGCTGGGCTGTTAGAGGCATGTACAATGGGTGTAAAACCCATCTCATGGGCAATGGCGATGTACCGCTCAAACTGCTCATTTTGCCACAAGGTGTAGGATTTGTCCACGTTATCCGCGTCGGAAAAGTGGGTGAAAATCCCCTCCAGCTCTAGCAGCGGCTCTCTTTGGATCCACTCTAAGATCTCTCGAAATTCCTCCTCATGGGCCACGCCTATCCGGCCCATGCCCGTATCGATTTTGATGTGCAGTATGGCCTTTTTGCCGAGTTTTTTGGCAATGTGGCTCAAAAACTGCATATGCCCCAAGGTAAACGCGCAAATGCGAATCTCCCTCTCTATGGCCTGTTTACAGTCCTCGTATACCGGAGGGCCTAACACCAAAATGGGAGCTTTTACGCCCCCTTCCTGTATCTCGATCCCCTCGCTCACAGTGGCCACTCCCAACATAGAAGCCCCCGCTTTGAGCGCAGTTTTGGATACGGGAATGCTGCCATGGCCATAGGCATCCGCCTTGACCACTGCCAAAACCTTGGTTGTGTCTCCTACAAAGGCCTTGATCCCCGCAATATTTTGATAGATTGCATCTAAATCAATATATGCGACTGCTCTTTTTAGCAATCATAACACCTCCACGCTTTCTTGACGTGTGACATTTATCCTATCGTTTTTGCATCGCAAAAAACTTCTTATTGACATTTCAGCGAGGTGGGAACGAGAGCCCTCCTCGTTATATGCCAAAAGGCCAAGCAGAGTTGCCCCCGCTTGCCTTTTGCTCTCTTCCTCTAGACCCTGCCTCCATGAAGCCTTCCTCACCGGCTTTCTCTGCTGGCAGGTCATTTGACTCTTTCTCAGTGCTCTAGGTTATACACCACTTCTTCGGGCAGCACCTGTACACCATTTTGTTTCAGCACCTGCACGGTCTTTTCCGCCTCTTCCACTCGGAACAGCACTAGGGCTTTGTCGTCGTGGGTACGCACAAAGGAGTACAAGTACTCCACTGTGATCTCGTTGTCTTTTAGAATCTCCAGCACGCTGGCCAAACCGCCAGGCACATCTGGCACCTCCACCGCCAACACCTCGGTAGCGCTGGCAGTAAATCCGTTTTCCTTTAAGACGGCTATTGCCTTTTGTGGATCTGAAACGATGCATCTCAAAATGCCAAAGTTGGTGGTATCTGCGATAGAAAGGGCGATCAGGTCGATGCCATTATCCCCCAACACCTTGGTCATTTTATATAATCTGCCCTTCTTGTTCTCTACAAATACGGAAATCTGTTTTACAAACATAAGCACTTCCCCCTTCTCGTTTTTGCCGTCCTTCTCAGGCTCTTGGGTGTTGATCTCACACACCAGCCTTTTTCTCCCAACCGGCTATTCCCCATGGTATGTGGCCAAAAACGCCTTTTGGTTTACCTCTAGGAACTTGGGCTTGACGCACTCTTTTAAGGCATTCATCCAGTTTTCCTTGGTGAACGAGAGGCTGTTTGCCAGATATCCCAGCATGACAGTGTTCACCGCCTTGATGTTGCCCACTTCCTTGGCGATAGAGAGCGCGTCTACAAATTCCACACTGATGTGATTCTCCTCCATAAACTCCCGGATATTCTCTGGGTACTTAGCCGCTCCGGTGATCACCGGCATGGGCAAAATCTCCTG
>CAJJPW010000190.1 GCA_905193725.1 uncultured Eubacteriales bacterium | reverse complement strand
TAAAAGAAACTCTTTAGCTCATCTCTTCCGACGGAGTTACAAAGATTGTTGAGAAACTTATCGTTTTGTTCCACGTAATCCATCACAAAATAAATGGCTTCTTCATAGTCCACCATGAGATCAAACTCTTTGACTACCGCAATTGCCTCCTGCTCCAGCGTCCACTTGAGCAAGGCGTAAATGTCCTCAAAGTGGTAGTAGAAGGTATTTCGGTTAAAGCCACAGCGGGCGATGAGCTGACTTACGGTGATTTTAGAAAAAGGCTTTTCCTGTGCCAACTCTTTGAGAGCAGCCGCAAGGGATTTTTTTGTCTGTAAAGTTGCAATGTCGTGTTTCATATCTTGCCTCCCTGCCCTTTATTATACAATTGTCTAATAAAAAAACAATGGACAAAGTGTCCTATCCGTCCCAAAACATCTGGAGCTTTTATTGGTCAATATCGCAAATTTGCCTAAAATTTGAGCAAACGGCAGCGCATTGACTATTTTATTCCCAAGGCGCATTTTCTATGATACTGTTGGAAAAGAAAGGAGAAGAGTAGATCAGATATGTTGACACGGAAATACCAGGTGTGTATGCATACCTCGATTGGACAGCGATACGGCACGATGGATGTGCAGATAGAAGGCCACACTATTCGGGGGTTGCTCCATTTACTGCAACACTCTGAAGCATTTTTTGGGAAAATAGACGAGGTGGGAAATTGCATATTTTCTGGCCGCATGATTACACCGATGAAGATTATCCCATACACTGCCAAGGGAAGGCTGACAGAAAACTCCCTGGCACTCTCTCTGACGAGCGGAAAAAACGCATTTGAGATGACAGGATCAGCCTGCCCAGGAGAGGAGAGCCGCCCATGAGGAGATTTTATCAGGCGATTGTGAACCATCCAAAAAAGATTATACTCATTTTTGTTCTAATCGCGATTATATGTGGATTTTTCATGGGAATGGTGTCCGTCAACTACGACATCACCGACTACCTACCAGATAACGCACCCTCAACCATATCGCTGGATAAGATGCAGGAGGAGTTTGACGGTGGCATCCCCAATGCACGGGTCATGGTGCCAAAGGTGACCATCCCTCAGGCGCTGGAATACAAGCAAAAGCTCCAAAACTGCGAGGGCGTCACCGCCGTAACCTGGCTGGACGACACGGCGGATATTCTGCAGCCCATAGAGACCATGGATAAAGACACAGTTGAGACCTACTATAAAGATAATAACGCCCTGTTTACTGTGACAGTTGCGGAAGGACAACAGGTGGAGGCGGTAGAGGCGATGCGGGATGCAGTGGGAGAGCAGGCGGCACTTAGCGGAAATGCCGTTGCCACAGCTGTTGCCACCACCAGCACGGTAAACGAGATCATGTTGATTACCATCATCGGCGTGGTGTTCGTGTTTCTGGTGCTGATTTTCACCACTACATCTTGGATAGAGCCGGTTTTAGTGATGATCGGCCTAGGTGTGGCCATTTTAATCAATGGGGGAAGCAACTTGATCTTCGGAGAGATTTCCTTTGTCACGAATGCGGCGGGGAGCGTATTGCAGTTGGCAGTTTCGCTGGACTATTCGGTGTTTTTAATCCACCGGTATGAGGAGTGTCTGCGGGAGAATCCCGATCCCAAAGAGGCCATGGTAGATGCACTGTGCAAATCCACCAGCTCCATCTTATCCAGTGGACTCACTACAGTGATCGGCTTTGTGGCGCTGGTGTTTATGCAGTTTAAAATCGGGCCGGACCTGGGTTTGGCATTGGCAAAAGGTGTGAGCATTAGCCTGATCACGGTATTTGTATTTACACCGGTACTGGTTTTGACCATGCACAAATGGCTGCAAAAGACACACCATCGGGAGTTTCTGCCCAGCTTTCAGCGGCTAGGACGATTTGTCAGCCGTGTCATGTTGCCGCTGGTATGTGTGTTTGTGGTGCTCATCGCGCCCAGCTATCTGGCCTCCAACCAAAATTCCTTCTACTATGGCGCTTCCAACATCTTTGGAGAGGAGACCAAATTAGGGCAGGACACTGCTGCCATTGAGGAAGCCTTTGGAAAAAGCGACACCTATGTGGCGCTGGTGCCCGAGGGGGATATGGCGACAGAACAGGAACTCTCAGATGCACTTCATAAGATCCCCCAGGTAAAGAGCATTTTGTCCTATGTGGATACAGTAGGTGTGGAAATCCCTGTGGAGTACTTAGACGAAAATACCAGGTCTCAGCTGATCTCGGAAAACTACAGCCGGATGGTGATTACCGTGGACGCAGAGCCGGAGGGAGAGGAGACATTTGCCCTAGTGGAGACGGTGAGAAACACGCTCAACGACTACTACCCGGATGCCTACTATCTGGCGGGGGATGGAGTGAGCACCTATGACTTGATGGACACCATCACAGCAGACATGGTAAAGGTCAATCTAATTGCCATTGGGGCGGTGTTCTTGGTGCTGCTGCTCACCATGAAATCCATCAGTTTGCCGGTAATTTTGGTGCTCAGCATAGAGACGGCTATTTGGATCAACCTATCCATCCCATACTTTACAGGTTCTACGGTTTTCTACATCTCGTACCTGATCATCAGCTCGATTCAGCTGGGGGCGACGGTGGATTATGCCATTTTATTTACAGAGCGGTATACCGAGTTTCGCCAGAACATGGATAAGAGGCAGGCAGTGGTTGGGACGGTATCGGTGGTTACGCAGTCGGTGATCACTTCAGGCTCTGTACTGGCTGTTGTGGGATTTTTAATGGGGGGGATTTCCACACACGGGATTCTCTCTCAGCTGGGCAACTTCCTGGGGATTGGGAGCTTGCTATCCCTGGGCATTGTGCTGTTTGTGCTGCCCGGACTTTTATATCTGTTTGACAGCTTCATTCAGCGTACTACATGGAATACGCATTTTTATAAAAAGCCAAAGGAGATGGTTTTCAGTGAAAGGAATTAAAAGGATACTGCCAATTGCTCTCGTGATTTTACTACTTGTGGGCACAAATGCCTCTGCTTTTGCCGCCCAAGCAGCGCAAACACCTTCTGAAAAAGAAGAAGTGGTGTATATCAATCTGGATGGAGGGGGCACTGTAAGCGATATTTATGTGGTCAATAGCTTCAGCGGTGGCGAGATTTTGGATTATGGAAATTATTCCTCTGTAAAAATGCTCAATACCGACGATGTCATTGAGCAAAGGGGGGATAGGATTACCTTTACCTCCAATGCCCCAAAGGCATATTATCAGGGAAAATTGCAAGATACACAGATTCCTTGGGATATTTCCCTGCACTACTTTTTGGATGGGAAAGAATACTCTGCCAATGAAGTTGCCGGCAAAAGCGGCAAGTTGGAAATTCACTTTCAAGTATCCAAAAATGCCAGTTGTCCGGGCACATTTTATGAGGACTATGCCTTGCAGGCGTCCTTTACCTTGGATACAGAGCAGTGTAGCAATATTTCCGCTCCTGACGCGACCATCGCAAATGTAGGTAGCAGCAAGCAGCTCACCTACACCATTCTCCCTGGAGAGGGCATTGAGACTTCTATTTTAGCGGATGTGACCGACTTTGAGATGGGGGCCATTTCCATCAACGGCATTCGCCTCAATCTCAAGGTAGAGGTGGAAGACGAGGAATTGAAAGACAAGGTAAATGAAGTGATCGATGGGATTATTCAACTGGACGATGGGGCAACAGAGCTACATAACGGTTCGGGAGATCTTCAAGGCGGCACTTCTCAGATAAAAGACGGCGCCTCTTCATTGCACAGCGGGATTACGCAGCTAGATGATGGCGTGGATGCGCTGCAAGAGGGATTAAACACCATACAAAATGGCCTAAATAGCTTGAACTCCCAGTCGAGGGCGCTCACTGAGGGATCTGCCCAGGTAGAGGAAGCACTCCACACCATTCAGTCAGGGCTCAATTCGGTATCGGTATCCAGTGGGGATCTGAGCAAGCTGACAGAGGCTTCCGGTGCGATCAAGCAATCGATAGGAGCGTTGTATGACGGGGCAATGGCACTGCAGGACAATTTGGGTTATGACCAGTATAAGGCAGTGATGGCCCAAAACGGGCTGGATATCGATCAGTTAAAGGACCAAAATACGCAGGCAGCTTCCAGCGTGGAAGAAGCGGCAAAAACACTGGATAATGTGGCTAAACAGATGGAAGAGAGTAATGACCCGGAAATGATGGCACAGGCTGGAGAGCTACAAAAGGTTGCCTCCCAACTGAAAAGTTTTCCTAATCTGCTGAAGGGGAACAACGCTGCGATGGGTGGGACAGAAAGTTACCTAGATGGCCTTGCAGAACAGCTGCCAGACTTGACCAATGGGTTAAACAAGTTGAAAACCCAGTATGGGACCTTTGACGTCTCGATCTCCGAATTGGCAAATACGCTCAGTGGCATGACGGGGAATCTCTCCACATTGGCCGATGGCGTAAATACACTAGTAGAAAAATATGAAGAATTAGATGATGGCATTGGAGCGTACACCGATGGCG
>CAJJPW010000189.1 GCA_905193725.1 uncultured Eubacteriales bacterium | reverse complement strand
AGTGCTGGATTCAGCCTGCCGATGAGGGTGATCCCCCCAAGCGCTGCCACCAAGGCGCTTATCACGGTATCCAGCACGATGGGAAAGCCCTGCTTTACCCGTTCCACACCTTCTGTCAGGCAGTCTAGTAAATTATCCTTGCCCAAACTTTGCAAGGTGAATAGATCCAGCTCTTGTGTCTTTAAGAATAGGTCGTCCCGCAAGGCTTTGGCCACACCTGCCGATAGCCTATCCAGAAAATATGTTTTGCAGACGAGGATTAGTGTGCCTACCACAAAAGCCAGTGCCAAGAGGGCCCAACCTTTCTGTGCCATTTGGTCTTTTAGGGCCACTTGTTCTATGACTAAGCCTACTAACATAAACTCCACCACTATTTGTAGGACGGTAAAGAGAGCAGCGCCGCCCGTCTGCCATTTGTACTTTTTAAAATAGCGGGAGAGTTTTTTCATACGATCTTTCCTTCCAATAGTTTTCTATTTTAGTATCGGCGTTTTTTTCAATATCATCACAAGGATTTTAGATCGCCAAATTTTTACAAATTTATCCCCCAAAATTACAACAAAAAAGGAAACAATTTGTTTCCCCTTGCCATTTCAACATTTATATGTACGAGGTCTATTTCATTTTTGGGGTTTAGCCTCCATCTCATCCCCTTCTGTGCCCACAGAGATGTCTCCCTCTTGTGCCTGTTGTGCCTTTTTCTGATTCCATTTTGTCATGAGTTTGTTGTTGAGCAAAATGCCCCCAATGCCCAGTACACCAATAATGCCGTATATGATGATCGCCCCGGCAATTTCCCCTTCGAATATCTGCTCTCCCGCATAGGTAGAGGAGATGACCGAGGGGATTCTGGAGAGTGTGGCAATGGCGAAAAAGCGCCAAGGATTGATGGTAGTGAGTCCGGCAAAATAGGTGAGCAGGTCTTTCGGCGTGCCGGGGATAAAAAACAGCAAGAAGGTAATAATCTCCAGCCGCTTGGTATTTTGGTAGTGGAGGAAGTTGAACTTCTTCATCTTCTCCTTTTCCATAAATGCCGCTACCAAGGGATACCCCCACTTTCTCACCGCAAAGAAGATAGCCAGTGTGCCCATGAGAATGCCCAAAAGGCAGGTGAATAGCCCACCCCAAGTGCCATATATCAGCCCCATAATCACCTCAATGGGCTCCCCTGGGATAAGCGCCACAATGATCTGTAGAATCTGTATGCCCAGCATGAGTAGCCAGCCCCAAAATCCGTTTTCGCCGATGATCTGCTGGAATTCCAACCTTCCCTCTGGGGTGCTGATCAGCTGCAAAAGCGGAATGAACTCCACCACTACCAATGCCACTAACCCGAGCAGCACCACTAGAGAGATGATTTTGATTATGCGCCTGTGATGTTTTTTTAAAATCCCCTTGAATTTTTCTTTCATACAGTGATAGGTAACCTTTTTCTGAAAAATTAATTGCTGCTTTGGGCCTTTTGCGTTTTATATAACCCCGTTCACTTTCGTGCATCATTCACGGACTATTCTGCCTCAGATTTTAGAACCACATATGGCTCTTTTCAATTTTGAAATCCCAATATGGTCCTAGGTTATCCTCTATGTTTTTTACACAGTATGGCCCTAGCTTCTTTTATCCCCACAATTTTCACGCGCCCCTTCTGGAGTGTGCTTACGTGGCCCCCAGTGCATTCTTACGTGGCCCCCAGACGAGAAAAGAGTTTAAGCAGTAATCTACTTAAACTCTATGCTGCTTCTTCAGAAGGTTCTGCCACGGGATCTCTATCCTGCAAGATCTCCAATAGCATCTCTTCTAGCCCCTCCTCATCGGTAATATAATAGTAATTTCCACCATTTTCCGATTCCCCTGGGGAGGTGTAAAACTTGATGGTATCGATATCGATCTTATCGATGAGAGAAGCAAACGCCAAAATTTGGTTGAGCTCCAAATTGGTCTTTGCAAATTCCATCACTTCATTGTAGAGTTTGGGTGCAGCACTCACAGCCCCCATGCTCTTCACCTTTTTGGCAATGCCGATGATAAACTGCTGTTGGCGGTACGCTCGCTTGGTGTCGCCGCCCACATTTTTTCTCTCCCGGATGTAATCGATAGCATCTTGGCCTTGTAAATTGACCACTTCTCCCTCTTTTCCAATTCCGGGCAGGTCCATATCCAGTGTGACTTCCACACCGCCCACAGCATCTGCCATTTTGGTGATGCCGTCCATGTCAATGGACACGTAGTAGTCGATGGGAACAGTAAACTTCCCGTCCAAGCTCAAAAACTCGGATACACAACGCATAGCGTTTTCCGCCCCATAGTAGTTGGGGCCACCGCCAAAGGCATAGGCGGCGTTGATTTTATTGGTTTCCTCGTCCGTAACTTCTCCTGTATCCCGATCTACATGGTATACTTTGGCTTTGGTATCTCTGGGAATGGACAGCAGAGACATTTGATTGGTATCAAAATTAATGGTACACAGCATGATCATGTCGCTGCGGTATCCTTTATGCTGCTCCTCTCTCTCCTCATTGGAGTCAATTCCCAAAAGCAGTACGTTGACCATATTGTCTTCCGCATTGACTTCGCTGTTTTCTATCACAACTTTGTTGCTGTCAAATGCACTCAGTGGATTTTTGGTGACATCGTTCATCATGTCTAAGACAAAGTAAATTAGGCCAGCACACACAAGCAGCAATATGACTAAGATGACTGCCAAGCCTTTAATCCATTTGATCATAAAATCCTCCCAGGATTTCTATCCTCTTTTGTAAATTTCTTCTTTCTGTAAATACAATACGTATATTATAGTAAATCTCATTTTAAAATTCAATCATTTTATCAAGATTAACAGTTCGTTCATATTATGTCCCAAATGTTTTGAGATTTTCAGGCTTTTCATTTTTCCTGAAATTTTTCGGGTATTTTACTTTTTTTTGCACCCATTCATTGCAAAACAAAGCGGGCAACAAGGTGGGATCTTTTTGAGTGAAAATGGAAAGAGCGAGCTCAATTGCCCGCCCCTTATCGTGCATCAATCGTCATCATCGTCATGATCATCGTCGTCATCGTCATCATCATCTCTATCATCGTCGTCATCGTCATCGCTATTTTCATCGGCTTTATCTGGGCGCCCCATCTGATTCCCTTGGCCTGGGGAGTACGAACCCTCCTGTTCCACCTCATGATAGTAGCGCAAATCCGCCGAAAAATCACCTACCGCTATATTGTCCTCCGTCTGCGCGCCAGAGACGATAATAGTGTAGATTTTCCCATTTTTACACACGCCATTGAGATTCACATATAACTCATCATCGAATTCCTCTTCATAGGAAGGCGTAAGCGTCTTTTCCACACCGGCGCCTTTCACGATTACTTTGGCGCCAGACAAGCGGCAGTCCTGGCTCAGCTCGATCTCCAAAATGCCATCTTCCACTTCCATCTCGCTGATGGAAAGCACTGTGCCATGTTGTTTCCAAGAGCCATTTTGGTAGATCCGATCCACCTCTTCGTTGCTAGAGTGTCCCTCTAGCTCGCTCTTTAGAGACTGGTGGTCTTGATAATCAAGCGATGAGACGCTGATCACGGTATTGCCGTACTTTTCCTGGAGCTTCTGATCGATATGCTCTAAGATCTGGCGCTCCAGCTCCTGTGCCTTGTGGCTGTCCTTTTGGGAGACGATTACCTTAATGGCGTTTTCCAACTCAGAGGAGAGATAACCGTCCTCTACGGCCGCGTCTACAATGGCGTCCACACAGTCCATCAAGTCCCCCGTTTGTATGCCGTACTTCTCCACCATGGCCATGCCGTCTTCGTTGACGCCTTCCACACCGATTACCTGCCCATAGAGGTTGGTGGTGACGCTCACAGAGGGGTTGATGCGGATATCCACATACCCGCTGGGTGCCCGCATGGTGTACACGAATCCCCCCAGCAGTACCACTACAAATGCCGCAGCAATGGAGACCCATCTTCTCATATGGTGGATTTTGCTTTGGGGCTTTTTCTCCTCAGCTACAGGCTTCTCTAGGGGCTCGAAGGGAATTTGGTCTCCCAGCTCCATATGGGGTTTTCGTTCCATTTTGTCAAAGATTCCGTCTTCTCTGAGCACAACCACCTGTTGCTCACCCAGTTCTACAATCACACACTTCATGGTCTACACCCCTCCTTTCCTTGCACCGGAATGTATTGGCGCAGGATTTCAAAATCCGAGCTGAGAATGAGTAGCACTGCAATAATGTATTTGCGAAAGTTCTCCAGCGTTTTTTTAGAGGTAGGGACATTTTTCACCAGAAGCTTCACCGGTAGTTTGCCCCCGTGCAGGATATCCTGGCACAGCACCTTTTGCATGGAGATGTATTGGATGATCTTTTTTATCATGATGCCGAGGCTGACGGGCCGAAATGGCCGACTGAACAAAGATAGCTAATTGTTCCGGTTTTCCGCTTCCGTGCCGGGATCGGTTTGTACGAGACGCCGGATTTTGATGTTGCACCAGGCGAACAGGATCGACATCAGCGGACTGAGGTAACAGAAGAACGCATAGGGGAGGTAGGTAAGCGTCGCAACGCCCAGT
>CAJJPW010000188.1 GCA_905193725.1 uncultured Eubacteriales bacterium | reverse complement strand
GGCTTCATTTCGAAGATATCCGTGTGCTGATGAATGTACTGAACAAACTGGTGGAGAAAGGCAATACCGTTCTGGTTATCGAACATAACCTGGACGTGATCAAACTGGCGGATTATATCATCGATAGAGCCACCCAACTGTTGAGCAACGAGAAAATCGCCTTTGACAACATCTTGTCCGAGGCGGAAAAGGCCCGGTCCCGCGCGGAAAAGAAGTACGAAAAGGCAGCTTCTGCACAGAAAAAGGCCAGCGAGCTGGAACGAGAGGCCAGCCAGAAGATGAAGGCCTTGGAGGAAAAGCGGGAAAAAATTCTGCAAAAGGCAAATGAGCAGGCCTTGGAGATTGTAAACAAGGCAAGGCAAGAGGCGGAAGAGGCAATTGGCGAGCTCAAAAAACTGAAAAACGCGTCGGAATCCCAGCGAACCAAAGTCATTGAACAGGTCAGAAAAGAGCTTCGCCAGAACAAAGAGGCGAAAGAGAAGGTGCTGGTGAAAAAGGCGCCCAAGAGCAAGGCGGTCAAGAAAGAGCAGCTGGCACTGGGAGACCGGGTCAAAGTATTGAGCATGGATGTGGAGGCAGATGTGCTCACACTGCCGGACGACAAGGGAATGTTGCGGGTGCAGGCGGGCATATTGCAGATGAATGTGGCGCTCAACGACATCGCCCTGCTCCAGGAGAGCAAAAAACAGCCCTCTGGGCAGCGGACCAGCAGCATACAGATCTCCCGCCAGAAGTCTGTGCCTCTAGAGCTAGACGTCCACGGCAAAACGGTGAGCGAGGCAGAGGTGGAGATGGATCAGTATTTGGACGATGCGTTTTTGGCCGGCTATTCCGAGGTGAGCATCATCCACGGCAAGGGCACAGGGGCGCTGCGCCAAGGGGTACACGCCTATCTGCGCCGAAATCCCCATGTGGCCAGTTTCCGGCTGGGAAAGTACGGCGAGGGCGAAGCGGGCGTTACCGTGGTCACTTTCAAGTAGAAAGGGGACTGAAGTGTGATTGGAATTAGCGCCTGTTTGGCGGGCAAAATGTGCAGATACGATGGAAAGACAGCAGCGCACCCCCAGGTGTTAGAGTATATGAGAGAACATCCGGACGGGTATGTGCTGCTCTGCCCCGAGGTATTAGGTGGCCTGCCCACCCCCAGAGTGCCCTGTGAAATCCAGGGGGGGTCGGGCCAGGATGTGCTGGCGGGCAAGGCCAAGGTGGTGAGCCGTACAGGAAAAGACCAAACCAAGGCCTATCTGGAGGGCGCGTACAGGGCCTTAGAAATGCTCCAAAAGGCGGGCGCAAGGGAAGTGTGGCTGAAGGAAAAGAGCCCTTCCTGCGGCAGCTGTCAGATCTACGACGGCACCTTTGGCGGACGAAAGATAGATGGCCAGGGCGTAACTTGTGCGCTGCTGAGGGAGAATGGCATATTCGTAAAGGGGCTATAGTGGAAGGGAAGGAGAGGGGAACTTGCCTGGCCAATCAGGGCCGAAGGTTAAGAGCTGAGATCTTGCAGTAGACGCAAGGAAAACCTTAGCTCATAGGGAAAATGATCGCTGAGAAGAGGGAATCCTGATGTAGGAGCAAGCAAGTTATCTTTTAAAAATAGACAAAGGCGTAAGGCTGGAAGATATCCAATGGTGGTGCTGTGAGAACTCAATCCATGGAGGATAGCATAGAATAAGGACGGGAACCTTAGAAGCTTGTGAGATCCACGAAAATGGAGAGGGCATTTACATAATGAAGAATGAGGAGGAAGTAGACGGTGCAAAAATATTTGATTTTGATTGTGGACGACGACGAAAATATCTGTGAGATATTAAAGCTCTACTTGGAAAAAGAGGGGTATGAAACCCAGATCGCCCTAGATGGGCAACAGGGATTGGAAAAGTACGAAAAGTACAATCCCGATCTGGTGATTTTAGATATTATGATGCCCGTGCTGGACGGCATAGAGGTAATTAAGAAAATACGGGCCAAGAGCACGACGCCGGTGATCATGCTGACAGCCAAGGGAGACACCTTTGACAAGGTCTTGGGGCTGGAAATCGGCGCGGACGACTACATTGTAAAGCCGTTTGAGCCCAAAGAACTGCTGGCTCGTGTCAAGGCGGTCATCCGCCGGATCAACAGCAAAGACGACCAAGACCAAAAGGAAGTGCTCAAATACCAGGATTTGACCATCAACATCAACGACTACACCGTAACGTACCAGGGAGAGCAGATTGAACTCCCCCCCAAAGAGCTGGAACTGCTGTATTTTCTCGCCTCCCACCCCAATAAGGTGTTCACCAGAGAGCAGATGCTGCAAAGTGTGTGGGACTTTGACTTTTACGGGGATTCCAGAACGGTGGATGTGCACATCAAACGGCTGAGAGGCAAGTTCGACGGAGAACACAATTGGCAGATCAAGACGGTCTGGGGCGTAGGATACAAGTTTGAGGTGAAATAATGTTCAAATCGGTTTTTTCCAGGCTGATGTTCACCTATCTTCTGGTGGCGGTAATTTCCCAGCTGGTGTTGGGCGCTATTTTTACTCAGATGCTCCGCAACGAATATCTTGAGGATACGACCAAAAGTGTGGTATCCAAAAGTACGGATATCTGCTCGTATGTGGAAGATCGTTTTAACGGGGAGATAGACGACCAAAAGCTGATGGAGCAGGTGGGGAAAAAGGCCAGAGAGGATAACTGCGTCATTTGGGTTGTGGACTCCCTGGGGAAAATTTGGATTGCCCAGAGCGGCAGCGATGATGAATTGGCAACGATTATTACTGACATCAACATGGATGGGGCAATGCAAGAGATGTATGAACAAACCCAAGAGGGCAAGGTAGTGAGAAGGGTGGCAGATGATGAGGCATTATTTGATAACACCATGATCACCATCGCCACACCCCTTGTGGTAAATGGAAACATCACAGGCGCCGTATTTATCCATAGCCAGTTTGCCGCCATATCGGATTCTCTCTCCAAGGTATACAGCCAAGTGCTCTTTTCCACGTGCATCTCCATCGCCATTGCCATGGTGCTAGTGTTCATCACTGCAAGGCAGATTCAGCGCCCCATTTTAGAGCTCACCCGCGCGGCAACTGAGATGTCCAAGGGGAACTTTAAAAGGAGGGTGAAGATCACCTCCAAAGACGAGGTGGGCAGGCTGGGCATCGCCTTTAACCAAATGGGAGAGGATCTGGAAAAATACGAGAGCACACGCAGCAGCTTTGTGGCCAACGTATCCCACGAGTTGAAATCCCCTCTCACCTCTATGCAGGGGTTCTTGCAGGGGATGCTAGATGGAACGATAGAGCAGGAAAAGCACCCTCAGTATATCAGCATGGTGCTGTCCGAGACCAAGCGGATGAGCACGCTGATCAGCGACCTTTTAGACCTCTCTAAAATCGAGTCGGGCAAATTCCCCTTAAACATCAAGCCCTTTGACATCAACGAGCTGATTCGCCGCACGATCATCACCTTTGAAAACAAGATAGAGGACAAAGACCTGAGTGTGATGATCAATATCGGTGAAGATAGACAGTATGTACTAGGGGACGAGGACAGGTATGCCCAAGTACTTACGAATTTGATCGACAACGCGGTGAAGTTCTCCATCCCCAACGGAGAGCTGAAGATTTGGACGCAGGATTTATCGGACAAGATTTACGTCAATGTGTCCAACATGGGGCCAATGATCCCACCGGAAGATCTGCCCTATATCTTTGAGCGGTTTTACAAGGTGGATAAATCCCACAACCGAAAGACCGAAGGGACGGGCATCGGCCTTTCTATCGTCAAGCGCATTATCAAGCAACACGGGGAGACGCTCAGCGTTTCTTCGGACGAGAACTGTACCTGCTTTACCTTCTCCATCAGAAAACAGCCTCAAAAGCATGGGGGGGAAAAGAGCCAGGGCAAAAGTGGCTCTAAGAAATTAGGGGAAGGCAAAAAGACGTTAGAGAGCCATGGTGCAAGGGAAAAGCCCAAAAAGAAGAACAAGTAAATAATGTAAATTTTACTGAAAATTCACATTTAGGCTGTTCATTTGGGTTATACTATGAGTATATAGCGATCAATCAAAGGAAGAAGGGAACCTATGTCTGAACAAAATGAAAATAGGTATGGCGAAGGATTTGGCGGAGAATCCAATGGGCAAGACCAAAATGCCAACACGCAAAATGCAAATGGGTATGAGCAGTATGAGTACAGCTACACCTATGAGAACCCCAAGGCAGAGCCCATCGGGCCCTCTTATGAGAATAGTGGCTTTCAAGAGGCTGGCTACGGATACCAAGAGGAGCAATACCAGGGGGGGCAACGCCAAGAGGAGCAGTACCAGGGCTATACCCAAAATACGGGCGGACAGAACTACATGTATACCACCAAGGTGAAACATAAAAAGCCCAAGAAAAAAGGTCGCGGTCCGTTGATCATCAGTGTAATTGCCCTGTGCCTAGTGGCAGTTGCATTGGGCGGGATTTTAACAGCCTATGTGATTTTGCCCATGGCCAACAGCCCTTTGGTGAATGAAGAACCACAGCAACAGGAACAGGATGTGAATCAAGGCGCAAGCGAGCCACAAA
>CAJJPW010000187.1 GCA_905193725.1 uncultured Eubacteriales bacterium | reverse complement strand
TGGCAGGTGGGGCAACTTCGCCAACCAAGAGGCCTTTGGCTACGCCATTACTGACCCGAACTTGCAGTTTTTCCCCTTTGGGGTGTATATCGACAGATTGCAGGAGTGGCACTACGCCACCTTTTTCTACGAGAGCATGTGGAACCTGATCGTCTTTGTGGTGCTGATCTTCTACGCCAAGAAGGCGAAACACCAGGGCAATGTGTTCATCATGTACCTGACGCTTTACGGCCTGGGCCGGTGCTTTATCGAGATGCTGCGGACGGACAGCTTGTGGCTCATCCCGGGGGTGATTCGGATTTCCTCTCTGTTGGGGGCGATCTTCTTCATCGGCGGCGTCATCTACCTGATCCTGCGCCACAGACAGCAGCCCAAGAGGCGGCTCTACGAGGGGAGATACTCTCTGGGATATCAAAAGGAGAAAAAGACGGCATAGATCGAAAATGCCCAAGCAGCGAAAAGCGGCAGTTACAAAGCCCAGAGGTGAGCTCCAAAAAACAGCTGGGCCGCCCAAACGCTGGCGGATGTTTCCAAGAATCGGAGGTCGGTGGAAGGACGTTAGGGGCTTGCTAGTGAAACCAATGTGCGGCCTGAGCGGACTGGGAACGGAAGACATGGCGGGCGGGGGGGAGCGGAAAGCTCTCCAGGCCAATTAAGGCGGCAAAAGGAGCTGGGCCAGGGGCTGGACGTAAACGTGAAATACCACAAGGAGCTGGCAGTTGCCCAAGGGGCAAGGAGCGTCTGACTCCATGTGTGGAAAAAATATGTATGAAACGAAATGGATACAGAAAAATTTGAGGTGGGATTTATGAGAAATTTGACAATGCTGACGGACTTATACCAGATTACCATGATGTATGGGTATTATAAGAAGAACATGCATGACCAAGTGGCGGTTTACGACATGTTCTTCCGGCGGCAGGCAGGGGACAGTGGGTACGCCATCGTGGCGGGCCTGGAGCAGGTAATAGACTACATCAATGACATCCACTTTACAGAGGATGACATCGACTATCTGCGGAGCTTAGACCTTTTTGACGAGGAATTTTTCGACTTTTTGAAGAATCTGAAGTTCACCGGTGAGATTTACGCCTTAGAAGAGGGGCAGGTGGCGTTTCCCTACGAGCCGCTGGTGCGGGTGAAGGCGCCTTTATGCGAGGCACAGCTTTTGGAGACCACCATCCTCAACTTGGTGAACCACCAGACGCTCATCGCCACCAAGGCCAGCAGAGTGGTGCACGCGGCACAGGGCGGCGATGTGTTGGAATTCGGTTTGCGGAGAGCCCAGGGCCCAGATGCAGGTATTTACGGCGCTCGGGCGGCAGTGATTGGGGGATGTTCTTCCACCTCCAACGTGCTCACCGGCCAGATGTTTGGGCTGCCTGCCAAGGGGACACACGCCCACAGCTGGGTGATGAGCTTTCCCACCGAGCTAGAGGCATTTCGCGCCTATGCGGAGGTGTTTCCCTCCTCCTGCATGCTGCTGGTGGACACCTACGACACCATCCAAAGCGGGGTGCCCAATGCCATTACCGTATTCAAGGAACTGAGGCAGAAGGGCTATGAGCCAGTGGGCATTCGCCTGGATTCGGGAGATCTGGCGTATCTGAGCAAGACCGCCCGGAAGATGCTGGACGAGGCTGGCTTTGAAAACGCCAAGATCTTTGCCTCCAGCGATTTGGACGAGAATATCATTCAAGAGCTCAAACGGCAAGGGGCCAAGATTGACGTGTGGGGTGTAGGTACCAAGTTGATCACTAGCGAGGACTGCCCGGCACTGGGTGGCGTATACAAGATGTCGGCAGAGGTGGTAGATGGCCAGCTGATTCCCAAGATCAAGATCAGCGACAACATCTGGAAGATCACCAACCCGGGGTACAAAAAAGTAGTGCGGATTTACAGCAAAACCACAGACATGGCCATTGCAGACCTGATTATGCTGGAGGGGGAGACCATCGACGAGACCAAGCCCTTGGTCATTTTCGACCCCGTCGACACCTGGAAGAAGATGTCCATCTCCAACTTCTACACCAAGGAGCTGCTAAAGCCCATCTTTGTAGATGGAAAGCAGGTGTACCAGTCGCCGGCGCTGCTGGACATTCAGAAAAAGGCAAGCAAAGAGCTTTCCCATTTCTGGGAGGAGTATAAGAGAATTGAAAAGCCACATATCTATAAAGTGGATTTATCCCAAGAGTTATACGACCTAAAAACTTCCATGTTGAACAACAGATAGGAGAAAGAGAGGTGCCACATGGAAAAAACCATTGATCACGTTGCAAAACAGGCCAAAGAGGCCTCCAGAATACTGGGTAAGATGAGCACCCAGAAAAAGAACCAGATTTTGCTGGCCATTGCCGATGCGGTGGAGAGCCACAGCCAGCAGATCATAGAGGCCAACCAGATGGACCTTAAAAATGCCAAGGAAAACGGCGTGCCCACGGTGATGCAGGATCGGCTGCTGCTGGACCAAAAGCGCATCCAAGATATGGCCGAGGGAGTGCGGCAGGTAGTGGCCTTAAGCGACCCCATTGGCGAGGTGGTAGAGGGGTTTGTGCGGCCCAATGGCCTTAAAATCTCCAAGGTGAGAGTGCCTTTGGGAGTGGTGGGCATCATCTACGAGGCCCGGCCCAATGTGACGGCAGATGCCTTCGGTCTCTGCTTTAAGACAGGAAACGCTGTAATCTTAAAAGGCGGAAAGGATGCAATCCATTCCAATATGGCCATCGTGAAGGTGCTTCGCCTGGCTCTCCAGGAAATCCCCGCCGTCGACTACGGCATGGATCACGTCCAGCACGTTGTACGGCTTGTTGGGGTTGTCCGGGATGATGTCGTTCAGCACGTCTTCCATCCGGTCGATCGCATCGGTGCAGGCGGCTACCGGAGCGTCCTCCATGTTGTTCGACGGCAGGAAGCTCAGCAGCTTGCGCAGCATTTCGATCCCCTCCTCCTCGGTTTCGGAAACGAAATGGGCCACGCCGCTCTTGGCCGCATGAATCGAAGCGCCGCCCAGTTGTTCCTGCGTCACCTCTTCGCCGGTCACGGTCTTCACGACCTTCGGGCCGGTAACGAACATATAGCTGCTGCCCTTGCTCATCAGGATGAAGTCGGTCAACGCGGGCGAATAAACCGCGCCGCCGGCGCAAGGTCCGAAGATAGCCGAGATCTGCGGGATAACGCCCGAAGCGAGGATGTTGCGCTGGAAGATTTCGGTATAACCGGACAAACTGTTCACGCCCTCCTGGATACGTGCGCCGCCCGAATCGTTGATTCCGATCACCGGAGCCCCGTTTTTCATCGCCATATCCATCACTTTGCAGATCTTAGCGGCGAAGGTTTCGGACAGCGAACCGCCGAACACGGTGAAATCCTGCGAGAACACGTATACCTGACGGCCGTTGATCGTACCGTAGCCGGTTACGACGCCGTCGCCGAAATAGGTCTCTTCCTCGAGGCCGAAATTATTGCAGCGGTGCTTTACGAACATATCGAACTCTTCGAAGGAACCTTCGTCGAGCAGTAGCTTAATGCGTTCGCGCGCCGTTTTTTTCCCTTTTTTATGTTGTGAATCGATCCTTTTCTGACCGCCTCCGAGTCTCGCCTGTTCGCGATACCCCATCAATTCTTTGACTTTCTCTTGAATGTCGCTCATTTTAGTTTTGCAGTTATATACGGTTTCAGGTAAATTATTTGTTCTTGTTTTCGCACAGTTCGGTCAGCACGCCGCCGGTAGACTTCGGGTGCAGGAACGCGATGCTAAGCCCTTCGGCGCCTCCGCGCGGAGCCTTGTCGATCAGTTGGATGCCGTTCGCCTCGCATTCGGCCAGACAGTTTTCGATCCCGTCGACGGCAAAAGCCACATGGTGCACGCCTTCGCCCCTCTTTTCGATGAACTTGCCGATCGAACCTTCGGGAGAGGTCGATTCGAGCAGCTCGATCTTCGTGTCTCCGACTTTAAAGAAAGCGGTTTTCACTTTCTGGTCGGCGACCTCTTCGATGTTATAGCATTTGGTTCCGAGCATTTTTTCCCAATACGGGATGGCGGTATCCAAGCTTTTCACTGCGATACCGAGGTGTTCGATGTGCGATACTTTCATGATACAGATTTTTATTTTTAAGTAAGTTAATAGCTGCCGTATGCAATAAGGGGATTATTCAAATCCGAATCTCACAAATTTAGGATTTTATTCTTTAAAATCCAGTATCTACCGGAAAGTTTCTGTCCAAAAAACATACAGTCGCTAAAATCGGTGCAACTTTTGATACTGATTTTCGTTTTATTAATAAGAATACGTATATTTGTTTAATTGTCGTGCTCATGAAAAAGATCATCGTTATAACAGGCATTTTGTTGCTGGCCTTTTCAGGAGTCAAAGCGCAACAACTGATCAACGGGGAAAAAGCTCCGGAACTGAAACTCAGCGAGTGGATCAGCAAGAACCAGTTGCAAAGCGGAAAGCCCACGTTGATCGAGTTCTTTTTCTCGCGCAGCGACCTGAGTATGAAGCGCCTGCCCACCGTGGACGACTTCGCGCGGAATTACGGCAAAAAACTGAACGTAGTCGTCATCGGCTGCGAAACGA
>CAJJPW010000186.1 GCA_905193725.1 uncultured Eubacteriales bacterium | reverse complement strand
AGGCCATATAAGATAGAGGAAAAATGAAACGGGAAACTTCATTAACTATTATGGACACGAGAGCCGGATATTATACTGAAACGAGAAAATTTTTTATAAATGATGATGCACCGACAGTAAAGGCGGTGAAGGCCATACACTCTGGTGAATAAATCATGGCGAAATACAATATATATTATTATTACGATATTGGGCAGGAACAGTATGGTAAATAGGAATAACCGGCAGGTGATGAGATGAAACCCAATCTAAAGCTCTCTACCATGAGGATTTTTATAGGTGCATGTGTTTTTCTGTTTGTGTGTGCCAGTGCACTTCTGGCGCTCAACTTAAAAAACCCATCCAGCGTGAGTGTGTTTCACAATGGAATGGCGCTTACAGGGAGCTTTGAGCCTCAAGTAGTAGATGGGATCACTGGGGAACCGATTGCAGGTGCGACGCTAGTCATCGTGGAGACTGGCGATACCTATACCACGGATGAAAATGGATATACGCCCAAGATTGAGGTCCCCATTTACTTAGACGATCGGTTTGACGCGGTGGAGAAAAAGCCCTGGGGAGAAATATCCCTTGTGGTGTATAAAAATGGGTATGTGCCCTATGCCCTATTTTATTTGCAAATTATGTCGGATACCAATCGAAAAGGGCCACAGATTCTCATGTTCCAAAAAGGGGATACCGAGCTAGATGAACCCATCTCCATTATCGAAGGCCCTAGCAAAATGTGGGTGGATGCCATTATAGAAAAATGTCGTCCAGACAATGAAAATGGTTAACGAAAAGTGCTGCTAATTCCAATAAAGGGCTATGACTTGCTGGAGATGGTGGTAATTTTGCAGCAATTCATCGACTCCATGATAATCGCTTGCATATACCTCCAGCATCATACTGCCGTCAAAACCGGATTGATGCAATAGAGAAAACAGCTCGTTAAAATCCACATCCCCCTGAAAGGGCAGGAGGGTTTGCACAGCCTGTCCTGTGATATGGTAATCGCACAGGTGGACGTTTGTCAGACGGGCTGCCATATAGGGAAAATACTCCTGATAAAAATAATGGGATTGCGCTGCCTGTTTGATATCCAAAGTAAAATATAGATTTGTGCTTCGAATGGCATCCAAAAGTCGCTGAGCAAATTCAGGAAAGGCAAAAAAGCACCAGTGGACGTTTTCGTAAGCCAGCTTTACACCATAATCAGCAGCCATATCGGCTGCTACATCTAAATATTTGGCCATTTTTCTTATATCTAAGCTTTTAGGATCGATATGCTTTACATTTGCCAATCCATGCATCACATATTTATCTGCATGGAGTATTTTGGCACTCTGCAATACCTGCCGATAAATTTGAAAGGCATCTTGGCGAGAACGCTCATAAGAGGAAAAAAGCTGTGGCTCAAATCCAAGGGAAAATGGATGCACTGCAGTGATGTGAATGTGGTGTTTTTGGGCAATGTCATAGAGGAGCTTTGCAAAATCCGCCTGATATTCTTGAAAAGTGGATAGAAAAATCTCTGAACAGGGGATGCTCATCTCGCCTAGCTTACTGAGTGCTTGCTCTGTGGTCATGCGTCCAAATAGACTGGCGGTAGACATGCCAAATTCCATAAAATCCTCCTTTTGTGTTTGTAAAACTATCCCATATTATACCACAAAGCAGGGCGTTACAGCAAAATCTTTGTCAAAACATATTGTAAATACAGTAAGGTGTGGAATAAATTAGGCAAAAAGAAAGAGGGCGCTTAGAAAACGCCCTCACATAAAGAATCGTAAATCAAATGATCTTTGCACTTTAGTTATGTTTCGCCGCACAAATGCGGCATTTATCGAGTACTCTAAAAGAGCACATGGGCAAATTAGCAGCCGCAGGAGCTACCGCAGCCACAGTCGTTGTTATAACCAGAGCCATTACCACAGCCACACAGAAGCAGCAGTAAAATGATGCACCAGCAGTTATTGCCACCAAATGGGCTACCACAGCCACAGTCGTTATTTCCGCCGCATTGGCTGCAGATTAAGAGTAAAAGGATAATCCAGCAGCAATCTCCGCCAAATCCATTAGAAAAACCGTTACCACACATAATTGTTTCCTCCTTTAATGTTGGTTGATTAATTATCAGCTCACTTTATAGTATGCATAAAATGATTTTGGTGTGCATATCTTTTAGGTGAACTGTTTTTCGCTAAATCCTTCTAGAAAACTTCTTTGGTGCCTTTCCATATAAATCGAACAGTCAAAAAGTTCTTCTATTAGTTTTTTTGTATCATATGAATCTAAAATTGATTTGGTTCCCAATTTGTGGTATGATAACATTTAAATGAGCAAGGTTGCTTAATACGAGTGCTAAATTGCTTGGAAAGGAGAAAATAATGAAGCGATTTACCAAAAGAACGGTTGTTATGATGTTAGCAACCTTGATGATGATCAGCATGGCGGCGTGCAGCGGGCCAACAGGTGAGCAAAAAGAGTATTTTGATGCCCAGGATAAGACGTTATCCTATACCAATTACGATATTGAGTATACAATTTTCACAGATTACAAAGATCCAGAGGGAAACCAAACCTCATCCCCAGATATGACCCATACTACCCAGCTGAAATCCTCAGATGACGGCAAGGTGCGCTCCAGTTCTCAGACAATAGCCTCTGGTTTGAGCTCGGTGGTTTCCGATAGCTATCTCATTGATGGATATGTCTACTCGGATTTTTTAGGACAGGGCGTTAAATCGGAGTATGAAGAAGGCAGTAATTTTTATGAGCTGAAGTTTATGCAGATTCCCATAGATGCTGTCGGAGATGATTTTAAGGTCAGTACAGAGGGGGAGACAAAGGTCTATACATTTAGCTTGGCAGATGGCAAATTCGACTTCTTATACGATACTTTTGACGGACAGATCGATGAAGATAACCAGAAGATCACTGCAGCTTCTGTCACAGCTGTAGAAGGTAACGATGGGGAGTTAGAATCCATGGAGATTACCGCCACCGTAGAAGGAGTGGAAGAAGAACAGGATGAAGACGCAGAAGAGGATGCAGAGCCGGTGGTGGGAGATAGTGGAACCGCTACTTTCCAAGTGAGCTTTAACTATATGGGAGGCTTTGTGAAAGTGGATCAGCCGGATTCTCTTGCGAATTATCAGGATATCAACAACTTATTTGGTTGAGAAATGCATCTAATGGCATCCACCAAAGTAGAAGAGAAAAATAGTTAGACGAAAATTGCAATAAAACAGGCAACGCAGCATAGGCCGCGTTGCCTTTTCTTTTGCTAAGAAGAAATTTTACTTTACTTTTGGGAGCTTTTCCATGCTCTTTTGGATGCTCTCCTCCTCGTACTCGTAATCGATGAGATTGCCGGACAAGTAGTTCTCATAAGCGGTCAGGTCAAAGTTGCCATGACCGGAGACGTTAAATAAAATCGCCTTGGACTCGCCCGTCTCCTTGCAGACCAGCGCTTCCTGGATTGCCTGAGCAATAGCATGAGCGGATTCAGGGGCGGGAAGAATCATCTGGGTTTTGGCAAAGTCGATAGCCGCTTTGAATACAGTATTTTGGCTGACAGCTCTGGCCTCAACATATCCGTCTTTGTAAAGCTGGCTCAAAATCGGAGAATCTCCATGGTAGCGAAGACCGCCGGCGTGAATGCCCGCAGGTTCAAAATCACTTCCCAGGGTATACATGGGAGTAACAGGCGTCATTTTCGCTACATCAGCATAATCATAGGCGAATTTTCCCTTGGTGAGTTTGGGGCAGGCTGTAGGCTCTACTGCAATAAACTTGGTATTGCCTCCTTCTTTCAGTTGTTTGCCGATAAAGGGAAGGGCGATGCCACAGAAGTTAGATCCACCGCCGTTGCAGGCGATGACCACATCGGGAAAATCGTCCATATACTCAAATTGTTTGATGGCCTCTTGGCCAATGACAGTCTGATGAAGTGCTACATGGTTAAGCACGCTGCCCAGACCATAATTGGTATCAGCATGGGAGGCAGCTACTTCTACTGCCTCACTGATGGCAAGGCCTAAGCTACCTAAATTATCGGGGTTTTCCTCGAGTGCGGCCCTGCCGGCCTGTGTGGTATCCGAAGGGCTGGCGAACACATGGCCACCATACGTCTCCATGAGCAATTTGCGATAGGGCTTTTGCATGGCAGAGACCTTAACCATGTACACCGTTACGTCTATATCGAACATAGCGCCGGCAGCACATAGGGCGGTTCCCCATTGGCCGGCTCCAGTTTCAGTGGTCATCTTGTGAATTCCCGCCTCATGATTGTAAAACGCCTGGGCAATAGCGGTGTTCATCTTATGGCTGCCAGAGGGATTGGCTCCCTCGTATTTGAAATAAAGCCGCGCCGGGGTATCTAAAAGCTTTTCTAAAAAGTGTGCTCGATAAAGCGGGGAAGGGCGGTATTGCTTATAGATTTCTCTCACTGGCTCTGGAATCTCAATATAACGCTCCCGACTCATTTCCTGCTCGATGATGGAATCGGGAAAAATAGCCTGCATATCTGCCGCTGAGGCAGGCTCAAGTGTCTGTGGGTTTAAATAGGGCAGCAGAGGGTTTGGCATATCTGCGGT
>CAJJPW010000185.1 GCA_905193725.1 uncultured Eubacteriales bacterium | reverse complement strand
AAAAGCCATTTCACTCTATGTTAGTTATAATGATACCAGATATCCATAAAAAAACAAAGGTTTTTTTTTATTTTTTATGGCTTTTCCGTGGCAAATATGCCATAATAGAAAAAGTAAAATGCTTTTTATGAGGAGAATCAAATGGAAAAATTTGCAAAAGAAAAATTATCTCAAGAATCCTATCAAATATTTTTTGGAATTTTATTAGGGGTTATCACGGGAATTTGCCTATTTTTACCCAACTTCTTTGCAGACGAGATCTACAGCTGGCTGTTTTTAATCCCCTTTGCTGTGGTGATGTTTGGTAAGAATATCATCTATAATAAATACGGTGTCATGCTCCGCAAATTGATGATCGCCTATGCTATTAGCTTTGCATGTGTGTTAGTCATTCTGGTAGTACTTATCGTTTTACAGCTCAACGGCATCATCGGCACCTTCTTCACCTATCTTGACTAATGGTGCGAGTCGCCCTAGGTACCAGTGTAGCAGTGCGCCAACGTGGCGCTGACTCCACTGTCATCGATCTATTGTGCGATTCTTAGCAAGCATAGTGTGTCTGCTGCAAAAATTATTTTTCATCTCTCAGTTCATTTAGCCTCCGCGGGAGTCAGCATTGTATTACACTGTATTACACCCACTGTCTTATAGAAAGAGAGCGAATGATAGAATTTTCGTTTCTTCCGAAATGCACTTCTCTATCTTCCCGTTGTGTTAGTTTGTAGCTGCCAGCGAAGCTGACTGAGAGGTGAAATTGATCATCCTCCAAGGGTAGTCCATTCTAGGGCAGTACGCATTCATCAATGGCAATGGCATTTGTTCCCGCGTCTCGCCGAATTAGACAAAAAACAAATCGACAACGCCCCTCCCATGGTAAGAAAGGTTTAGGTAAGCAGGAAGTCGGTAAATGGCATTTGGGTCCAGCGTCACGCTGGCGCCCCGCAGGGGCAGAGAGGGGTTTGGTAAACTTAAAACGCTGCCAAGGGAAATTAATATCATAAAACACCCCTTCACTCCTCACCATTGTGATGCATATTTTTACTATCTAGGCAGGAGAGGGTTTTGGGCAATAATCTCTCGAAAAACTGAAGCTTCATGTATTATCTCTCTTGCAGGTGTAATTTAAAAATCTATTGCGTAACGACTTTTGTTCTGTTATGATTTAATTAAATCACATCACTATGGTATTATCACAAACAACAAAATAATAGGAGGAAAGCTATATGATCAAGATCAAAAGGATTCATCATATGGGGATTAACACCATCGATTTTGAAAAGACCTATCGGTTTTATACCGAGCTTTTAGGATGCAAGTTAGTAAAAACTGTGGAGGATGGTGGGTCTACTACAGCGTATTTAGAATTGCCCTGTGGAGAGCAGATAGAACTATTCGATCACCATGGCAAAACAATAGACCGCGGAGATTATGTAGAATTTGGCAATGGATACCGTCACCTTGCACTTGAAGTGGAAGACGTCCCAAAACAGGAAGCGTATTTAAGGGAGAGTGGTGTGGAAATTATTTTGCCCACTACTCCGCTTCCCCATCTGCAAATTCGCGTCATGCTATTTTTAGACCCCTCTGGCACGTGTATCGAGTTTTTGGAGCCCTTTGCCTGTTAATGCGCAGTTTTTTTCTGATTAAAACTTGCGCATATATCTCTTATTTGATAAAATAGAAGGGTGGCCTGTCAGCCGCTCTTTATTGGAAGAGTATCGAAGTGGTCATAACGAGCGCGACTCGAAATCACAAAATTTCGGGCGCGCCGATGACATAAATTGCATAAGGAGAGGTATCGAAGTGGTCATAACGGGGCTGACTCGAAATCAGTTTGGGAGCAATCCCACGCGGGTTCGAATCCCGCCCTCTCCGCCAGAAAAATCCCGCGTAAACCCAGTGTTTACGCGGTTTTTTCATATCTACGGGCAAAACGGCTGGTGCGATAAACCCCGGCCGTTTTGTTATTTTCGGGCAAATGTTATCATGATTTTCTTTGATAACACGACCCTTGCCCGTCCCCCGCCGAGAAGCAAAAAAGCGTGACAAAACCCCGAATTGTTGTAAAAATGTTATCAAACTCAGTAAAGAGCCTTGTAGAGATACGGGAAAATATAACGACTTACATACGATTTCGTATGAATTAGAAATAGGAGGAATTGTCTATGACACTCAAAAAAACAACTTCCGAAACAGGCACCCATTCTCCGGTTGCAGACATACTCAATACAGTTTCAGGGGCGTATTGCTCTGAATTTTGGGACGGTGTATATGAAGTGTCCGGCACGCTGAATACTCTGCGGGAATTAAAGCACTCCTTTGAAGCGCTGTATGAAGTGCAGAAATATAAGGAGGCTTTCACCCTGCTTCTTGCGTTGCATGATTTAATTGCACTGGAGATTCCAGCGTCCGTTCTTGAAATGCAGGAGTATGAGGAAGCGATTAAAATCTTCATGGGAGAGTTTCTTGAAGATACCGCAGACCTGATGCTTGATTACGAATCGGAGGAAAACGCCGTTTCCGAATGGGAGTAAAAACAAGGGGCTAAATCAAAGCCCCTCTTACATAGCCGTCCACCGTCAAAAGTGGACGGCTATTTTCATTTTCAGAGAAAGGAGGAATCCCCATGGAGAAATGTCATGTGATCGCCGTCACGAATCAGAAGGGCGGCGTGGGCAAAACGACCACTACGGTCAATCTCGGCGTAGGGCTTGCCCGAATGGGAAAGCGTGTGCTTTTAGTGGACGCAGACCCGCAGGGCAGCCTGACCGTCAGCCTCGGCGTTAAAAACCCGGACGAGCTGCCCGTGTCGATTGCCACGGTCATGCAGAACACCGTGGACGACAAGGCAATGCCGGAGGACTACGGGATCATTCATCACAGCGAAGGCGTTGATCTGCTTCCGTCCAACATTGAGCTGTCAGCCTTTGAGGTCGGTCTGTTCAACACGATGAGCCGCGAGATGGTATTAAAGAACTGCCTGGACGCGGTAAAAAAGAACTACGATTATGTGTTGATAGACTGTATGCCGTCGCTGGGTATGATGACCATCAATTCCCTGGTCGCCGCCGACAGCGTACTCATCCCCTCGCAGCCAAATTTTCTGTCTGCAAAGGGTCTGGGTCTGCTGCTGAAATCCATCGGCAAGGTGAAACGGCAAATCAATCCAAAGCTGCGCGTGGACGGCGTACTGCTCACAATGGTAGACAGCCGTACCAACAACGCAAAGGCGATCATCGCTTCCCTGCGGCAGACGGGCAGCGGCGTAAAGGTGTTTGACACCGAAATCCCGTTTTCGGTACGCGCCGCCGAAGCAACGCTGGAGGGCAAAAGCATTTTCGCCCACGACAAAAGCGGCAAGGTGGCGGCGGCCTACGAGGAGCTGACGAAGGAGGTGATGATGATTGAGCAAAGAGAAAACAGTCGATTTAGGTCTGAAAACGGCGTTCGATGAGCTTTTTATGAGCGACGCGGGACGAGCGGAAAACAGGCTCCCGAAAATCTACGACATCCCGCTTTCCGAGATCGACGATTTTCCAGACCACCCGTTTCAGGTACGATTGGACGATGACATGGACGCGCTCGTGCAGAGCGTAAAAGAACGCGGTATCATCACGCCCGTTACGCTCCGTCAAAAGGAGGACGGACGGTATGAGATCGTGTCCGGGCATCGCCGCAAAAAGGCTTGCGAGCTTGCAGGGCTTGAAACCGTCAAATCGGAGATCAAGGAGCTAACGCGGGACGAAGCCATTATTTTAATGGTAGAATCCAATTTGCAGCGTTCCACGATTCTCCCCAGCGAAAAGGCGTTCAGCTACAAAATGCGGCTGGAAGCAATGAAAAGACAACAGGGTGAACGAACAGATTTAACTTCTGCCCCACTGGGACAGAAGTTAGACAGCAAAACTTCCCGTGAGTTGTTAGCTGAAAAATCGGCTGACAGTAATACGCAGATTCAGAGATATATCCGCCTCACAGAGCTGATTCCCGACCTGCTGAATATGGTGGACGAGGGGCGGATCGCTTTCCGTCCTGCTGTGGAGCTGTCCTATCTCACAAAGGAGCAGCAAGCCGCGCTGCTTGAAACCGTTTCCTACACGGACGCAACGCCGTCGCTGGCGCAGGCCATCAAGATGAAGGAGTTTTCCAAGAACGGCAAGATCGGCCCGGATGTTATCGAATCCATTATGAGCGAGGAAAAGCCGAATCAAAAGGAGAAGTTTACCTTTAAGGCGGAGCGCCTGCGGCAGTATATCCCGTCCAACATTCCCTATGAGAAAACCGAGGATTATGTTCTCAAAGCGCTGGAATATTATCACCGGTATCAGGAAAGGCAGAAAGAGAGAAGTCAGGAAAGATAAACGACCTAACAAGGGGCAAGTCTGCCCATTTTCAGGGCGGTCACTTCTGTTCCCCCTCTCACACTCTCCCCCTCAAAAACCGGCTGTACCTGCTGAAAAGAAAGAATAGCCCTCATACCTTTGCGGGAAAACGCTGTGAGCTGTATAATAAGAGCGCAAACCACACATGGAGGTAATCTGTTATGAATAAAAGGGCGCTTATTCTTGTTATACTTTTTGCGGCTGT
>CAJJPW010000184.1 GCA_905193725.1 uncultured Eubacteriales bacterium | reverse complement strand
CCGCCGCTCTCTTGGTTAGGAAAGGCGTTTTTGCCTTTTTCTCTTTCTTTTTCTTTTGTCCTCCTATGGGCTGCATGGGGGGCATATTTCCCGTCTGTGCGTAATAATAGTGGTTTTCCCCTGTCGTCTGTTGTCCATTTGTGCCATTCTGATTCATAGGGCTGTTTCCCCTTTGCCCCCCTGTTTGAGCAGGCTCCCAAGTGCAGTAGGCTTTTTGTTGTCCGCTGTAGGCTGATCCGCTGCTCATTGGAGCACTCTCCCCATGGATTTTTTCCATGTAGCCTTGAGATTCCGTCGCTCTATTTCCCAAATTGTTCCCTTGCTGCGCCTGCTGCGACCGAACTTGTTCTGACTCATTTCCCTGTGCGCCACTACTCAGAGCACTGCCTTGCCTCCCCATCTCATGCTGGGTAAAATCTTGTGGGCTCTGCACTTTTGGCTGCTCCACATGGACTGTGTTTTGCTCTTCTACTTGATTTTCCTTTCTTGTGCTTTGTACATTTGCTTGCACCTCACCTTCTGGTACACATTGCTTCACATGTTCTTGTGTACTTTGGTTTTGTGTGTTTCCCCAGCCAATCGTATGTTGATCATATTGGCCTTTTGGATTATTTGTTTCTCCCCATTGGTTCTGTTGATTTCTATTCCTATCATCCATATCAATTCCTCCTTTGACTGGTTGCTCGCTTTTGGACCTTTCATTTTCTTTTGTTGATATTATCATAACCAGACAAAGTGATGGGAATTTGAAGAACGGCTGAAATGATACTGAAATATCTTTGAATAATTCATGTGTGAATTTTTTTAGCAATACGGCATGAAAGGTAAAATAATAATCCAGCGTTGCCACTGGATTATTACTGAGAAATCCCAAAGGTTTCCCTTCCTCACTTTATTAAGCAGAGAGTAAAAATTCTCACATCTCGTGCTATTTTTGGGTACATGGATAAATGATAATAATTGCTATTTACGTATAAATAAAATTCCCAAAGTCGCCGGTCCACAGTGAGAGCCTATGGTACAGCCTGCAATGGTCTCCATCACCTGTTCAAAGGGCTTGATCTGGGCGATGAGCTCTTTCACATGCTCCACAATGTTTGCCGGACAATTGGTATGGGTGACAAAAATACGCTTGGTGTCAATATCATCTCGGTTCATTAGCCGGTCCTTTACATATTTTTCAATGCAGGCGTCCAGCTTGCCTCGATATTTTTTCCCCACGCCCATTTTCCCGTCTTTTACTTCAATGCAGGGTTTTAAACTCAAAACCGTCGCTGATATCTTCGCAATAGAGGAGCATCTTCCTCCCTTATGGAGGTATTCCAACGTATCGATCACAAAACTCGCTTCCACTTTTTTGGCAGTTTCGTCTAGGCGTTTTGCAATCTCCGCTGCCGGCACTCCCTCTTGTGCTAGGTCGTAGGCAATCAATCCCAAGTGGCCACTCCCCGTGGATAAATTTCGTGAATCGATGGGATATACATTGGAGAATTTTTTTGCCGCTGTCATCGCATTTTGGTGACAAGCAGAAAACTCGCTGCTAATATTGATGTGTATCACCCCATCATATCCCTCGCTTAGATATCCCTCAAAGGCCGCTTCATAGTCAGCCACAGAAGCTGCTGCTGTTTTGGGCAATTTTCCGGACTGCTTTACTCCTTCAAACAGCTGCTCTAGCGAAATGTCCACACCATCCCTATAATCTTTACCGTTCATATTCACATATAAAGGGACGTACGAGATGTTGTATTTTTCCATGAGTTCTTTGCTGTAATCACATGTGCTGTCTGCCGAAATCTTGATCTTCATAGCATCACCTCCTCACCTGATCTGCTTTGAAATCTGCTTTGATATAAAGGTCTACTTCTCCTGACCCTTTTCCATGTATTAGGTATTATACTACAAGTCTTTTCGAAATACCATAATATGTATCAAAATATTTATCGTACTTTTTCAATTCAAAAAAGCACCCTGGCAGATACCTCAGCTCATACATTAAGGTTCTACTAGGGCACTTGATTCTCTTTGCTCATTACATCAGACCAGCGTTTTCAACTAGTGCATACGTGTTAGGACGTTTCGTGCTCCCCAACTGGATGCTTTGCGCTTGGCTATTACATATATTAACCCATTGCTTTGATCTGGCTAATGAGTTCTGGAATTACCTTTTCGTATTCCCCAACAATGCCGTAGTCTGCCACTTTAAAGATTGGAGCAAACTGGTCTTTGTTGATAGCCACAATCACATCGCTGTTTTGCATGCCAGCGAGGTGTTGGATGGCACCGGAAATACCACAGGCAATGTAGAGTTTGGGGCGAACAGTTTTCCCTGTCTGCCCTACTTGGTGATCCTGAGAGATAAACCCACTATCTACTGCTGCACGGGAAGCACCCACTACGCCGCCTAGCAAATCTGCTAATTCGTGCAGGATGGCAAAGCCCTCTGCGCTGCCCACACCACGGCCGCCAGACACGATGATATCCGCCTCTTCCAGATTGACAATCTGTTTAAGGGATTTTACGAATTCCACAACCTGTGTACGAATATCTTCTGCTTTGATATCTACTGGGAAGTTTTCCACTTCACCCGTTCTCTTATCGTCCCGCTCCATTTTAGCCATAACGCCAGGGCGAACTGTGGACATTTGAGGACGATGGTTTGGCGTAATGATGGTCGCCATGATGTTGCCGCCAAATGCCGGACGGGTCTGCATAATTCTTCTGTTTTCCTTATCGATTTCCAGCTTTGTGCAGTCAGCTGTTAAACCTGTATTAATCCGCGCTGCCAGCCGAGGCCCCAAATCTCTACCGATATTAGTTGCACCGATTAAGATGATCTCCGGTTTTTTAGCCTGAATCATCTGCTCAATTGCTTTGGTATACCCTTCTGTCGTATAATCCTTGAGCAATGGACTTTGGGCTACCAATACTTTATCTGCACCATAGGCAATGAGTTCTTTTGCGAGTCCTTCCACACCATCTCCGATGAGCATTGCCGTAACGTCAGTATCTAAATCCTTGGCAAGCTTTTTGCCCTCGCCGATCAGTTCCAAACCGCAATTGACCAGTTTCCCATTTCTCTGTTCGGCAAATACAAACACGCCCCGATAGTCAGAGAAATCCTTCGCCTCTTGTTTTTTGATATCTCCTCCGTCAATTGCCTGGAACGGGCAAGCCTCTACACAGGCGCCACAACCTGTACAGTTGTCGTTGATCACCGCTTTGCCGTCTATCATTTCGATGGCGTTAAACATACATGCCTTCAGGCACAGTTTACACCCTTTACATTTTTCACTGATTACTTTAATTCCCATATCGAACCTCTCACAGTCTCATTAGATTTCTTATAAAATAAGCTTTCCTTTGAGCTCGCTCACTAGCTCACTGCACATTTCAACAACCGACCCTTCCAGCCTTCTGCCTTGGCCTTTTTGCTCTGGCGTAAACGTCTTCTTTACGTTGGTGGGAGAGCCCTCTAGGCCAATCAGTGCCTTATCGATCTTCAGGTCGTCATAGGTCATAATCTTGACTTCTTTTTCGTCATATGCCTCTACAATGCCAGGTACGCTCGCATATCTTGGCTGGTTGAGCTCTTTGATCGCTGTGAGCAGGCAGGGCATCTTGGTGCGGATCACTTGGTATCCATCTTCCAGTGCTCTCTCTGCAACCACTTCATCCCCTTGGATCTCTAGCTTTTTCACATAGGTAATTTGAGGAATATTTAATTTTTCAGCAATTTGCGGACCAACTTGTGCTGTATCGCCATCAATCGCCTGCCGTCCACAGAAGATGATGTCAAAGGTGCCTAGCTTTTTGATTGCCTCAGAGAGGATCAAAGAGGTGGACCAGGTGTCAGAACCGCCAAAAGCTCTATCTGTGAGCAATATAGCATCGTCCGCGCCCATAGCCAGTGCCTCCCGCAGAGCGTCGTCTGCCTGTGGTGGGCCCATCGTAATGACGGTCACGTGTACGTCTTTTCTGTTATCTTTGATGGTCAACGCCTCTTCTAATGCGTTTTTATCATCTGGGTTAATAATGCTGGGTACACCGTCCCTGATCAGTGTGCCTGTTTTTTTATCTAATTTCACTTCATTCGTGTCAGGAACCTGTTTTATACATACGAGAATCCTCATTTCAAAACTCCTTTAATCTCTTTTTCCAAATTAAACTATCTTCCCACTATTTGAGCAAGTTGCCGGAGATAACCATCTTCTGCACTTCGGATGTTCCCTCATAGATCTCTGTGATCTTCGCATCTCTCATCATGCGCTCAATAGGATATTCTCTCGTGTAACCATATCCACCGTGAATTTGTACCGCCTTAGTGGTTACATCCATAGCTACTTGAGAAGCATATAGCTTCGCCATAGCTGCCTCTTTGGAAAAGATCTTTTGATGTTCTTTCGCATATGCCGCGTTGTACACCAGATATCTTGCAGCATTTACTTGGGTCTCCATCTCAGCTAGCATCCACTGTAATCCCTGGAATGCAGAGAGAGGTTTGCCAAACTGCACGCGCTGTTTCATGTATTTGATACATTCATCCATTGCGCCCTGTGCAATGCCAAGTGCCTGTGCTGCAATGCCAATTCTGCCGCCGTCTAGCGTATTCATC
>CAJJPW010000183.1 GCA_905193725.1 uncultured Eubacteriales bacterium | reverse complement strand
CGAACCTCCGGTTCTCGTCCGTCTAGGTAGTACACAAAAAAGCGGCGGTCCATTTGGACTGCCGCTTTTTTGGTGGAGCATACCGGACTCGAACCGGTGGCCTCTGCATTGCGAACGCAGCGCTATACCAACTTAGCTAATGCCCCCTACGTAACGATATTACTTTATCACATTATATGGAGTTTTGCAAGATTTAGAAATAGAATTCCTATAAAATCGATTCGGATTTTACCAGCTGAATTGCACAATTGAGCTTTTGCTGAGTAACGGTAATAAGTCCATGTAAAATTTCTTCTTCTGGATCATCGATCAAAACTAAATCAGGCATATGTTCTTTAGGGATATGAAGCGAACACATTTCATAAAGGACGGGGAGAAGTCCTTTATGAAATGGGCTTCCAGTTAAAGCGATTGTCTTAGGATTGATGATGGCAATGGCACAAATAATGCTCTTTGCCACTAATGAAGTAAAAGATGCTTCATCATCATATAATGTGGGGATGTCTTCTCTGGAGATACCCAGAGGTAAAAAGGCGATTTCCCCTGCAAAATTGGTATTGCCCTTTGTTAGCCGGCCATCAACGATAATACCGGCCCCTGGACAAAGCTGTTTGGTGAATTCCATATATACAATAGAAGTATTGCTTTTATAATTTTGTCTATTGTAAAATCCAACTGCTGCAAAGTTCATACAGTTATCAATTACAATAGGAAGTTCAAATTGGGCCTCTAGCGCTTTTAATATGGGCGTATGATTTAAACTGGGGATATCTACACAAAAGACAATTTCCCCTTTGTCCACTACGCCAGGGATGCTAATACCCAATGCCTTAATATTAGGGTAGCGCTGACGCATAGAGGTTAGCTGATCGACAAACTCTTTAGCACCAATGCTGGAATACTCTATCTTTTGATGGTAAATGACTGTTTGGGCAGCATCTACAATGTAGTTGTTAAGATAAAACTTTCCCTCCTCGGTTTGTGCACTAATAAGCGCGGTCAGGCAAAAGGAATTATTATAACAAAAACGCTTGGCACGTCTGCCGCCACTGGACTCCTCATAGTCTAATTCTAACACCTCGCCAGATTTTACAAGTTCGCCAATGATATTGTTACAAGTTGCCACACTAAGACCTGTTGCTTGAGAAATTTGTGCTTTTGTGGCTGTCTGAAACTCCTTTAAAGCTTTTTTGATGATTTCAATATTGAGTTGCTTAAGGTGTATCGAATTATTTGTAATCTGGCTCATCGCTATATCCCAATAAAAATTTCACTTATTACAAATCATATAATAAGTTTAGTATAATGTGCCTGACCATATTTGTCAAGCTAAAATGGAAAAAATTAACTTGCTTTTAATGTTTTCATATAAAAAATGCTTTACTGGACATGTAAAGAGAAGAAATGCCGAAAGTAGTCTGAAATTGTGAAGTGACGAAAAACATCTCGCTATCCGCTAGGAGGGAAATTGGAGATGCTCTTTGAGTTATTTAATTTCATAAATTTGGCTGGTGGTTTCCCCTGAGACATAGTTCTTTTTCATCTCTACCAACTTGAGAAAATGGGGGAGGGTCTTATGCAGCTCTAGCGCCTTTTGATCCTTCCAAATCTCATAAACCACGATTCCATCCGGGTCTTCTGCGGTGAGCAGGTATTCGTATTGGATATTGCCCTCTTCATTGCGGGAGGCCTCTATAAATCCACCCAGCATAACTGCATCAATGTAAGCGTCGCGCATACCAGGATCTGCCTTATAACGGGTTGTAACAATAATCATCTGTTTTCTCCTTTTACTTTTAGATGGGTATATTATACTCGATTAGCTCAAAATCGTAAAGTTCGTTGGGAACCGCTGGAAAGGATTTTACATATAGTAAGGATGAGAAAGGCCAAAAAAGAAAAGAGGCTTTTCCTTCAGGAGGCGAATATGTGTACCATTAGTTTATGTATGATCGTAAAAAATGAGGAATTGGTGTTAGAGCGGTGCCTGAAGAGCGTAAAGGACTTAGTAGATGAGATTATCATCGTGGATACTGGCAGTGAGGACCGCACCAAAGAGATCGCACAAAAGTACACAAAGAGAGTGTATGATTATCCGTGGATTAACGACTTCTCTGCGGCCCGGAACTTCTCATTTTCCAAGGCGGATATGGATTACTGTATGTGGCTGGATGCAGATGACATTTTGCTGCCCAAAGATAGAGAGGGGCTAGTAGAGATCAAAAAGACACTATTGCCGGAAGCAGATGTGGTCATGATGCCGTATCACACCAATTTTGATGGGCAAGGAAGGCCGATTTTTTACTGCGATAGAGAGCGCATTATACGCAATCGGGCTGGATTCTATTGGGAAGGGGCGGTCCATGAGGTGATCACCCCCAGGGGGAAAATCGCGTATTCTCCAGTGGCCATTACTCACCAAAAAATTGGGCCAGGAGACCCGGGCAGAAATTTGCGCATCTACCAAATGATGCTGGAAAATGGCGTGGAGCTGGGGCCGAGAGACCAATACTATTACGCCAGAGAACTGTATGACCACAAGTTATATGAAAAATCCGCAGCAGCCTTTGAAACTTTCTTAAACATGCCAAAGGGATGGGTAGAAAACAAAATAGAGGCATGCCGCTATTTGGCCTTTTGTTATGGAGTTTTAGGGGATAAAAATGCAGAGTTGAGCAGTTTATTTACCAGCTTTGCCTACGATGTGCCTCGTCCAGAGACCTGTGTGGATATAGGCAACTTTTTTATGGGGCAACAGAGGTACGATGTGGCGGTATTTTGGTTTCACCAGGCGCTGGATTGCCCGCAAAAAGAGACGGCTGGGTTTATTATGCCGGATTGCAGAGGGTATTTGCCCTGCATCCAACTCTGTGTCTGCTATGATAAGCTGGGAGATCCTATAAAAGCGAAATATTACAATGACAAGGCAGGGGAGTTCAAACCGGAAGCCCCAGAGTATTTGAACAACAAACGGTATTTTGAGAGTCTACAGGCGCAACAGCCATGAGAGTGATAAGCCCCCTAAAAAAGTAGAAATATCCCTTGACGGGAACCCTATATCATGCCACAATGAAGATAATTATAGGGTTAGGGGGCTATAAGATGAAGTACAGAAAACTGTGTAAAAATGGAGAAGACGTATCCATCATTGGATTAGGAGGAGAGTTCCTATTTGAAAAGCCCACCAAAACAGTGGTGGACGTAATCAGCGCCAGCATAGAGGGCGGCATGAACTACTTAGACTGTTTTATGCCCTGGCCCAAGCTCAGGGACGACATTGGACTGGCGCTCAAGGGTAGAAGGGATAAGATGATGGTGGCAGGACATCTGGGCACGATGGTAAATCCAGACGGGCAGTATCACCGCACAAGGGATATGGAGATTTCTAGGCGATATTTTGAGGATCTGTTCACCCGACTTCATACCGATTATATTGACATTCTGCAATTTCATTTCATCGACAAATACTCGGACTATGAGCAGGTCTTTGAAGGGGAGTTTTTGGAGTACGCCCACAAACTGAAAAAACAAGGACGGATTCGGCATATTGGAATCAGCAGCCATATGCCGCTGGCGGCGCTCAAGGCGGTGGAGAGCGGGGAAATCGATGTGGTGATGTTCAGCGTAAATCCTGCATTTGACATGATTTTTGAAAAGGACGATTTTGACGAGTTTTACCACAATGAGTTTAAGAAGGGAGATACCATTCAGCTGGGCAAGCGAAACCCCGCCAGACAAAAGCTCTATGCTGAGTGTGAGCGCAGGGGAGTAGGCATTGTCACCATGAAAACCTATGGCGGCGGTCATCTGATTACCCGCGGGGTGATGACAGCAGTACAAGCCATCCAATACGCTCTAGATCAACCAGGGGTAGTATCTGCCCTGCCAGGTTGTCAGAGCGTATATGAGGTAGAGCAGGCACTGGCTTATTTGGACGCAACCGACGAACAGAGGGATTATACCAAAGTGTTTGCCAATGGTCAGTGGGATTATCAGGGAGTCTGCATGTACTGTGGGCACTGTATGCCCTGCCCAAGCAAAGTAGATGTGGCAGCAGTAACCAAGCAGCTCCATGCGGCACAGGAGGGCATGACGGACGTGATTCGCGAGTCCTATGCACAGCTGGAAAAGCACGCGGAAGACTGCGTCGAGTGCAAAGCCTGTGTGGCCAGATGTCCTTTTGATGTGGATATTATGAAAAACATTCGCGCAGCCAGAGAGCTTTTTGGATATTGAGATATCAAAAGGTTTGCTTATCTATGCCATTCGCCCACACTGTTCCCTTTACAAGGGACGAGAGTGAAGAGGAGTAACGTATTGAATCCAGCGGGAAAAACTGATATACTATTGATGGATAAAAGGAATATTTTAGCCTTTAAAGGAGGAGATTATACAATGAAAAAGTTAATGCTCGGGGTAATGGCGATTGTCATTTTCCTCAGTATGGTGTTCACAGGCTGTGCACCTGCACAGGAGACGGGGTCGGGAGAGCCGACAACATCAGATACGCCAGAGACGTCTGCATCTGAAGAACCGGCAGCATCCAGCTCGGAAGCGCCAGAGGCTTCTGCATCCGAAGAACCGACGGCATCCAGCTCGGAAGCGCCAGAGGCTTCTCCATCACAGGCAGCG
>CAJJPW010000182.1 GCA_905193725.1 uncultured Eubacteriales bacterium | reverse complement strand
ACTTGTATTTCCACATCAATTCAATGCCCTTGCGGACATCTGTCTCTGTAGCGTTTTTACGCGTTAACACAAAATCAAATATCTTAGCAAATCCTGCCTTATCAACTTTTGATAAATCAACCATAATGTTCGCCCTTTCCCTTCATCTATCTACGTATGCCTTTCATCCACGGGTATACGCAAAATACGTTGTAAATCCTCTAAGTTTTTCCCACACACCATCTCATTAGCTAACCAAAGCCAAACACAGGTAGTAGTGCTTTTTTGTTCATAGCTTCCCCTTATCCCTTTGAAATATTTTAAACTTTTCCCTATATTGGCTTCCTATCGCAACGTCTGGTTCAAATACTTTGCTGATGCTTACCATATTTTTAATCGCATCCTCAAAGCTCTGATAGGCTCCCATGCCAACGGCAGCAATTACCGCGGCCCCTACGGCCGACGCCTGCAAATTTTTCACGCGCTCCACTCGTATGCCAAAAAAATCCGCTTTAAATTGATTTAAATTATCCGCTTTGGCCCCCCCTGCTCCTACGCGCATACAGGAAAACGGCTCTCCTATCAGCTGGGTTACCACGTCGTAAAGCTCGCGCAGCCGAAAGGTGTGTGCTTCCATCAGTGCCGTAAATAGATCTTCTATCCTGGTGCTTACGCTGATCCCCTCAAAGCATCCGTCTCCCGTGAGAGGGTCTCGGGACATTCGAATGGCGCAAGAGGCATCGTATTTGACTTTTGCGCTCATATCGTTGAGCCCCATGCCAACTCCCGTTAAAAAGGCCTCCACAAACCACCGGACAGTTGGCTGCATGTTGTCCCCTGCTTGGAAGTGATAGCTCCCTGGCACTGAGCCCAGCCCTGGCATCAGCCCAAAAATCCATACATCATCGGTATTTCTAAACTCGTTCCAGGGCAGCCCCACAAGGTTATACGATCCAGCCAGGTTTCCTATCATTCCTGGCGTTCCTTTGGGGTGAAACCCCAACCCAATAAACCCTTCCATGGCGTCATGCCCGCCTAAAATTACTGGCACTTTCTGGGGCAATTTCACATCACCGTACTTTTCAATCGTGCCTACCACGGTTCCCGCTGGGCACACCTTTCCCAGCATGTCATCCGAAATCCCCAAAATATCCATGAGTCTTCCATTCCATCTGTCCTCCTGCAAGTCATACATTGCGGTGCGTGCTGCCAGGGAATAGTCGCTGAGGGGTTCGAGCCCCATCTTCCTCATAATATATTGCTGGAGCGAGTAGAATTTCTTGGTTCGAGAGAAGATCTCTCCCTCATGTTTTTTGATCCAGTACATCCTTGGAAACGAGAGATCACAGTCCAGCGGCGTACCGGTTATTTTCGCATAATCATGGGTGTTGATTTGCCGCTCAATTTCCGGCATATCGTCTTTAGCCCTCCAATCGCTCCCTGCAATTAGCGGATACAATACATGATCGTGCCCATCCATGCAGATGAAATTATCTCCTAGAAAGGAAAACACCATCGCCGCAATTTCCACATATTCTAACGTCTCTTGTCGCAACAGGTCATCGAGACATCGTTGGGAATTTACCCAAAGCGTTTCCGGGTTGACCACCGCCCGATTGTCTTCCATCACATCCCAGTCATAGGGTCTTTCCGCCTCTCCTAATGACATGCCATTTTCCAATGAAATATAAACCGCGTGTAGCTTGGAGGTGCCAAAGTCCACCACCAGTATTGCTTGCCCTGTCTTTGCCTCCATCATAATCCTCTCCGTCTCCATATTTTAAGGCGGGGAGGAGAGCAGCATATGCCCTCCCGCCCCAAACTAGTTCCGCCTTTTTGGGCATACTCATCTTTTAATTGAGAATCGCGTCGGATGTATCGAATTTCGGATCGTCTACGTTCTCTTTTGTCACCAGTTCATAGGGTACATCAATGTATTTTTCCAGCGTTTCACCAGATAGATAGGCCATTGCCGCATCTACAGCCCCTCTCGCCTGACCAGCTGCATTTTGGAACACCGTGCAGGTTAGCCGGCCCTCTCTCACCGCATTCATAGCATCTGTAATGCCGTCTATGCTGCCTACGATGATCTTACCTTCCCACTCTGTGCCCTCAATTGCCGCCAGAGCACCCAGACCCATTTCGTCATTTTGGGCGAATACACAATCGATTTCCATGCCAGACTGTAAGAAGTTTTCCATAGCTGACATCGCCTCTTCCCGAACCCAGTTGCACGTCTTGTTGCCAACGATTTTGATGCCAGGGTAGTCCGCCAAAACCTCTTCCATCCCTTGGGTTCTTCCCACCTGACCGTCGTGGCCTGTAGGTCCTTCTAGCACTACCCAATTGGCCTCTTCGCCGCCCACTTCAATCAGATGTTTTGCCAACATACGCCCCGATTCTGTATGGTCTGAACCTACATAAGTTGCCTTGCACTCCTCACTGGCGTTAGTCTCCGAATTGAACTCGATGACCGGAATGCCCGCAGCGTATGCCTCTTCTGTGGCCGGAGCTACCTGTTCCTTATCAAAGGGATTTAACAAGATTGCGTCTACTTCTTGAGAGATCAAGTTGTTAACCTGGTCGATCTGGTTTGCTGCATCCGAGTCAGCGTCTAGATGGATTAGTTCAATTTGATCCGCGTAATTTTCCTCCACATATTCATCCATGTAGTACTTGCAGACAGCCATAAATTCTGTGGAAAGCGCATACCAAGAGACGCCCAACGTGTACTTTTCTGATCCTTCTCCATTTTGCACACTTTGACCTCCTTCGTTTTCCGCAGCGCTGCCAGAGGGATCGACTTGTGCCGGCGCACATGCCGCCAAAAACATCGCGCACACAAACACCAGAGCAATACCTAACGAAATTACCTTTTTCATGAGTTCCATTTCCTCCTATGAATTATATTTTTCAAGCCCCCAAGGGAGCATTTAAGCGCCTATCAAAAGCCCATTTTTCTCTTATTTCGTGGCCGAAAAGCCCTGCCTTGTCATCTTTTCCGCGCATCCAGGCAAACAGCTCCTATGATAATGGCGCCTTTTACCACTTGTTGCACATAAGATGACACGTTTAACAAATCCAGGCCGTTGGAAATGGATCCAATGATCAACGCCCCGATGATGGTGCCGATAATCGTTCCCCTTCCCCCGGAAAGGCTCGTGCCGCCAATGACCGTTGCGGCAATCGCGTTGAGCTCATATCCATCGCCAGCTAGTGCAGAGGCTGCACTGGTTCTCGCCGCTAGTATGATCCCACACAGTCCACAGCATAGGCCTGATATCATATAGGCAAGAGTGCGTGTACCCTTTACGTTTACACCAGAGGCATAAGCCGCTTCCTCATTGCCGCCCACCGCGTAAAGATATCTTCCAAATTTGGATTGATGCAGCAATACAAAGGTGATAATCACCACAATCGCCAGAATGATAACCGGTATGGGGATGCCCGCCCAGCTTCCCTTTCCCAGCTGTTCAAAAGTATCCGACAGATCTGTGATAGGTGCACCTCCGCAGTATATTTGAGTGGCACCCCGTGCCGCTGACATCATCCCCAACGTGACCACAAACGCTGGTGCTCCTACATAGGATACGATCACCCCGTTAATCAATCCACAGACACAGCCAATGCCCAGCGCCACTAAAATGACTAGGATGAGGGGAAAAGGGGAATCGGTATGGGCCATATCTGTGGCGATGATGCCGGCAAATGCCAAAATAGATCCTACCGATAAGTCGATGCCACCTGTAATAATTACCAATGTCATGCCCACTGCTATGATCCCGTTGATGGAGATCTGTCTTAACACGTTGACGATATTTGCGCTGGACACAAATTTGCCCTTTGTCAGAAATGTCAATATGATCACAATTACCACAAATACAAAGTAAATCCCATATTTTTGTATGATCGATCCCGGTTTAATTTTTAGATGACTGCTTTTATTCATTGTCGTTTTCCTTTCTCCTATTTCCTCGTATCTCTTCCATCACTCGTATCCCACAGCCTGAGCTTGACTGATCTCGTCCCGATTGAAAATGCCTTTTACCTTGCCCTCATGCATCACGAGAATCCTATCACTCATTCCCATAATCTCAGGCATTTCTGAGGAGACCATGATGATGCTCTTCCCTCTGCTGACAATTTGCTCCATCAGAGCATAGATCTCCGCCTTTGCCCCAATGTCAATTCCCCGTGTGGGCTCATCTAGTATCAGCACATCTGCATCTGTGAGCAGCCATTTCGCCAGCACAACCTTTTGTTGATTGCCGCCAGAAAGGGTGGCGATTTGGCGTTTTAGGGAATTCGTCTTTACTTTTAACATCTGCGCATATTCCTGGCATACCCTAAGCTCTTCCCTGCGCTTGATTAGCCCCAATCTAGAGAGCTTATCTAGCCAAGCAATGGAAATGTTAAAGCTAATGGGCAGACTTAAAAATAGTCCGTTTCGCTTTCTATCCTCTGTGGCCAGAGATATGCCATGTTCCACCGCATCCTTCACATTTTTAATGCGGAGCTCTTTTCCATTTTTTCGGATCTTACCCGCAGAAGCCCGTCTCAGCCCGACAATTGTCTCCACGAGCTCAGTTCGTCCCGAGCCCACCAGGCCGGATATCCCCAGTATTTCACCTGAGCGGAGTTCAAAGCTCACATCTTGAAACTTATTCCCAGAAGAAAGGCCCTCTA
>CAJJPW010000181.1 GCA_905193725.1 uncultured Eubacteriales bacterium | reverse complement strand
CCGGCGTCAGTGGAATGATCAAAGGGCAAGTGTATGACTTGGCTTGGGAAGGAAAAAAGCTGGAGGAGTCAGAGCTCATGCTCATCCATGAGAATAAGACAGGCGCGCTGATCATTGGAGCCTTAGTATCCGGTCTATTGATGGCAGATGGCACCGGGGAGGAATTGCAGGCGATGAGGGAATATGGACATTCGATAGGTTTGACCTTCCAAATCGTGGACGATGTGCTGGATGTTACGGGAGATACAGAGCTCATGGGCAAAACGCTGGGAAAAGATCAGGCCCGGGAAAAGACCACTTATGCCACACTATACGGTGTGGAAAAGGCCATGAGCATCGCCCGGCTACATACCAATAAGGCGGTGGAGAGCTTGAGTCGCTTTGGGGAGCGGGCTATTCCTCTGATAGAAATGGCACAAAGCCTGTTAACGCGGAATCACTAACTGGCAAGCAAGGCACTATGGTAGCTGGATATGCAAAATGCATTGGATGTGGATGAGATAAGGGAGGATTTTATGGAGTACGGAAGCAGGGAAGTAGCAAAAGTAGCCATTTCGCTGGCGCTAACAAACAGTCTGGAAGATGAAAAAAGACTGCAAAAGAAATACAATGAGAGGGGATTTTTGGCAGCAGCAGTGAACTTTGGAGGGGATTTTGTCTCCTCAATGCCCAAAATACTAGAGCGCTCGGTGGTATGCGCAAAAAGAGAGGGCATTATCAAGGGATCTCATGCAGAGGAAGGCGCTATTTTAGGGGCGACGAGAGAGGCGGTAGCACAAATTGGCATGAAGGCCGTTGGGTTCAACGTAGGCGGTAAGGTAGGTGTTGCCCGGTTTGAAGAGCATGTAGCAGTTGCCGTGTATTTTGGCATCGGAATCCTCCATTTAAATGAAGTGGCCATTGGACTTGGCCACAGAATTATATGAGATAAAGTGTAGTAATACGAGAACTGACAGGTGTGGGGGATAAAAATCATTAAGGTATGGGAGGCTTTCTCAATGAAAATTGCAATCGATGGGCCTGCAGGCGCGGGTAAGAGTACGGTAGCAAAGGCGCTCGCCAAACAATTACATATGAACTACTTGGATACGGGTGCGATGTATCGGGGCATTGCCTATGCACTTCTACAAAAGGGTGTGAATTTAAAAGATCAAAATGCCGTTGCGGAGCAGGTAGACGGCTTAGATATGCAGGTGATTTACAATGAGGAAGGCCAGCGCATAATCGTAGATGGGCAGGACATCACACCTTATATTCGCTCGCAAGAAGTGACCATAGGTTCATCAGATGTGGCGGTAGTCAGAAAAGTGAGAGTAAAACTAGTGGATTTACAGCGCAAAGTGGCACAGAAGTTTGATGTAGTGATGGATGGCAGAGATATCGGGACGCATGTGCTGCCAGATGCAGATGTGAAATTTTACATCACTGCCAGTGCAAAGGAGCGGGCAAAAAGACGCTATTTAGAAAACCAGCAAAAGGGAATAGAAAGCGACCTGGAGCAGATTGAAAAAGACATACTATACCGGGATGAGCAGGATTCTAACCGAGAGTTTGCCCCATTGCGGCAGGCAGATGATGCCATTTATATAGATACGACTTCGCTCAGCTTACCCCAGGTGCTAGAGTGCGTAAAAGAGCATATGGAAAAGGTATGCGGAGGTGTTCGGTAGAATGTTTTACTATTTTGCCAGAGTGATTATTGTACCTGTGCTCTTTGTGTTGATGTTTTGCCCCAAGATTGTGGGGAAAAAAAACATGCCCAAAAAGGGAAAGGTGATATACATCTGCAACCACAAAACGCTGCTGGATCCAGTGATCTTTGGCTATTTTTCTAGACGTCAGATCATATTTTTAGCGAAAAAAGAGCTCTTTAAAAATAAATTTGCCACTTTTATTATGGAACACTATGGGGCCATTTCGGTGGATCGAGGTAGTGGCGCGACGAGCGCTATCAAAAAAGCGTTTAAAGTGCTGAAAAAAGAGCAGCCTTTAGGGATTTTTCCAGAGGGTAGAAGGGTAAAAGAGATGGATTTAGGACACTTTGAGCCAGGAGCGGCGATGATCGCCCTAAAGACGGATACTCCTGTGGTTCCAGTGGCCATTAAGGGAAAGGTAAAGTTCTTCCACAGACTCAAGGTAGTCATTGGAGAACCGATGAATTTAAAAGATTATGTGGGCAGTGAGGTGAATACCGATTCCATTGCGGAAGCCACTGAGCTGCTGCGCAATAAAATACTGGAATTGAGACAAAAAGTGATCTAGGGGGATTTCGTTGGAAGTACGTGTAGCGAAAAACGCGGGATTCTGTTTTGGCGTGAAACGGGCGGTAGATGGCGCGTTCCAAAGTTTAAAGACTTTTCAGCGGGTATATATTTTAGGACCCTTGATACACAATGGTGATGTGATTCGCAGGCTAGAAGAGCAGGGTGCTATCACCATTGAAGATATTTCACAAATTAGTCCCCATGAAAAGACGCCAAGGGCGGTGATTATTCGCTCCCACGGCGTGGCGAAAAGCACATATGAGAAGCTAAAAAGCTTAGAAAATGCGACGCTGATCGACCTTACCTGCCCATATGTGAAGCGCATTCACGAGAAAGTGGCGAGCCCGCCACCAGATAGTGCATATACTGTTATCGTTGGGGCCCGAGAACATCCAGAAGTAGTGGGTATTCAGGGCTGGGCAAAGGGCGATTGTTATGTGGTGGGGAGCATAGAAGATGTAAAAAAATTGCCATATGTAAAAAAATGTATGGTTGTAGCACAAACAACTATTGAAGAAAGCTATTTTTCTGATATAATAAAAGAAATAAAATCTCAAACAGAACGGGTAGAAGTCTTTCATAGTATTTGTCATACGACGAAAAATAGGCAGCAAGAGGCAAAAAAGCTTGCGGAACAATCTGACGTAGTTTATGTCGTTGGTGGAAAAAACAGCTCTAACACCCAAAAGCTTTTCCTGATTTGCAAAGGGAAATGCCCAAGAACATATCATATTGATGGGCCGAACCAAGTTTTTCTTGAAAATTTGGCACAAAATGATATAATTAGTATTGTTGCTGGTGCTTCAACACCGGATTGGATGATTAGGGAGGTTAAATCACGCATGAGCGAACTAGAAAAAAACCAGATTCAAGATCAAGAAGTAGAATCTGTGGCTAAGGACGAAAATCCAGATCAGGAGGTAGAGATGGCTGTTCCTACAGAAGATAGCGCTGTGCAAGAAGAACAAACAGCGGCGGTAGAGGGACAGACAGAGGAAGCTGATCCAGCGAAACAAGAAGAAGAGCCTGCTGCAGAAGCAAAGAAAAATGAGGGAACAGAGGAAAATGACTTCTTATCTGAATTGGAAAAGACATTTGTATCCATCAGAAGAGGACAATTTGTAAAGGGAACTGTGGTACAAGTTTCAGATACTGAGGCTTGTGTCAATATTGGATATAAATCCGATGGCATTATCAAAAAAGAGGATTTGACATTTGCAGGGGATGTAGCTCCTAACGAGATGTTCAAAGAAGGGGACGAGATAGAAGCGGAAGTCATCACATTAAACGATGGTGAGGGAAATGTACGCTTATCCCGCAAAAAGATCGAATCTCAATTGAAGTGGAGAAACTTAGTTGACAGTTTAGATATGGAAAAAACATATCTCTGCAAGGTGAACAAGGTAGTAAAAGGCGGCGTTGTTTCCTCCATCGAGGGATACGAGGCTTTCATTCCCGCTTCCCAGTTAGCTCTCAGATACATTCCAGATTTAAACGAATTCTTAGGAAAAGAGTTGGAAGTGGAAATCATCGATGTAGACAAGCGTCAGAAGAGATTTGTGGCTTCTCATAAAAACATCTTGGAGAGAGAAAAAGAGGCGAAGGAAAAGGAAATCTACAGTTCCTTCCAAAAAGGCGATAAAATCACAGGTAAAGTAAAACGTCTCACAGATTTCGGCGCATTTGTGGATGTTGGTGGTGTAGATGGTCTACTCCACATCACAGATATCAGCTGGACAAAGGTAAAACATCCTTCTGATGTATTAAAAGTAGGAGATACCATTGAAGTATTGGTGCTCAACGTTGATCCAGAGAAAAAACGGATTGGCCTGGGTCTAAAACAATTGCAGCCCAAACCCTGGGATCTGGCTCCTCAAAAATACATTGTGGGCGAGACAGTAGAATGTAAAGTAGTGCGCATTGCGTCCTTTGGCGCATTTGTGGAACTTGAGCCCACTATCGATGGCCTCATTCACATTTCTCAGATCGCTCCTAGAAGAGTGGAGAAGGTGGAAGATGAGTTGCGGGTTGGAGATGTGGTAACTGCTAAAATCTTAGAGGTGAACCCGGAGAAGAAACGCATTAGCCTCAGCATTAGAGCGCTGATGGATGAACCTGCAAAAGAACAGCCAAAAGAAGAAGAGAATGAAAGAGAGGAAAACTTTAAAGTGGTAATTCCTCCTATCGAGGAAAACACAGTATCTCTAGCAGACTTCTTCCCAAAACAGGAAGAAAATGAAGAATAACATTTCATAAGCATCTTGAGCTGACATCCGTGAAAATACTAGTCGGAAACAAGTGTGCTGCAAACAAAGTCAAATATGGCCCTCATGTGAAATAATCCACATGGGGGCTTTTGATAATAAAATGGGAATTGGTAGGCTAGAGCGCAATAAATATAGTGCAA
>CAJJPW010000180.1 GCA_905193725.1 uncultured Eubacteriales bacterium | reverse complement strand
GAGCTACCGAGGGAGTACCAGGGAGCTACCGAGAGAGTACCAGGGAGCTACCGAGGGAGTACCAGGGAGCTACCGAGGGAGTACCAGGGAGCTACCGAGAGAGTACCAGGGAGCTACCGAGGGAGTACCAGGGAGCTACCGAGGGAGTACCAGGGAGCTACCGAGAGAGTACCAGGGAGCTACCGAGAGAGTACCAGGGAGCTACCGAGAGAGTACCATGGGGCTATCAAAGAGGCCAACCGAAGCCGCTAGGAAGCTGATCAACCTAGGGCCGAGGTACTGACCAACCGGGGGTACGAATGGAAACACGAGCCAGGACTCCGAATCCGGGGCTACTAGGGAACTGACCGGAGCTACCGAGAGGACACTAGATATGAGCCTAGCGTCGAGATCTCTAGGCGAGGCAAAAGCTGTGGTGCAACAAAGGCGGACGGGTAAGATAACTAGAAGTCTAGCCCAGCTGAGCGTGAAGAATGACAAATTGTAGTGATAGATGACAATTTGGCCGGCAGGAAGAGCTGGGAAGTACAGCTTGGGCCGGCCAGTGTTTTGGAATTTTAAAAGAAAACAGGTGAAACAGTGGGGGATACAGTTCGGAAGATCAAAGAAGTGATTTTGCGCAAAATGCTGCTGAAGGCGGTGTTTGCATGGTATAGGAGAAAGCCCATCCGGGAGGATCTGGTGCTCTTTGCCTACGACAGAGACGGGTTTACCGACAACATGCAGGCGGTGCGGGATGAGCTGGAGGAGCGGGGATCCTACGCCTTTGTGAACCTGACCGGCTCCACGATACACAGCAGTGTGTTTCGCAAGGTGCGCCGCATGATAGAGTTCACCAGGTACTACGCTCAGGCAAAGTACGTGGTAGTGGCCGACTACTACATGCCCCTGTACGCCAACACCAAGCGGCCGGAGACGGTGGTAGTGCAGGTGTGGCACGCCTGTGGTGCGTTTAAGAAGTTCGGGTATTCCATTTTAGACAACCCCAACTTTGGCATCGATGCGCCCATCGCCCAAAAGTATCCCTTCCACACCAACTACTCTCTGGTGCCGGTGAGCAGCCAGGAGGTGGTGGCAAAGTACGTGGAGGCATTTCACATGGAGGATCGGAAAGAGGCGGTGCAGCCTTTGGGAGTGCCCCGCACCGACGTGTTCTTCGACCCAGACTTTCTTCGCCGGTCGGCAGAGCGGCTCTATACCCACATGCCACAGGCGCGGGGGAAAAAGGTGCTCCTATACGCGCCCACCTTTCGGGGCAGAGTCAAGGAGGCCCATGTGGAAAACTGCCTGGATCTAGCTAGGCTGTACGAGGCCCTCCACGAAAAGTACGTGCTGGTGCTCAAGTACCATCCCTTTATGGCGGATACCATGGACATTCCCCAGGAGTATCGGGACTTTGCCATAGACCTAAGCAGGAAGATGGACATCAGTCAGCTGCTCAGCGTGGCGGATATGTGCATCTCCGACTACTCGTCGCTGGTGTTTGAGTACGCCCTGTTTGAAAAACCCATGATCTTCTACGCCTACGATGTGGAGGATTATCTGGACGAACGGGGATTTTACTACCCCTACGAGGAGTTCATCCCTGGGCCGCTAGTCAGGACCAATGAGCAGCTCATCGAAGCCATTTTGCACATGGAGGAGGACTTTGACCGGCAGAAGGTGCACCAGTTTAGGGAGAAGTTCATGAGCGCCTGCGACGGCCACTCCACCAGCCGAATTGTGGACGCCATGTTGCAATGTGGGGAATAGTTGGATATAATTTGAATATGAGAAGACCGAATAGGTCGGCTTGAGGCCAATCTCAGGCCGGCTTTTTTTATGGAAGAAGGGGATTTCTTCCGCATATTCAGCGAAAGGACGAGGGAATAAGGCCTATGGGAAGTAAGTTGCCTGCCATTGTGAAAGCCTGTATCAAACCTGTGGATCTGGTTTGCAAGGTTTTCCCCATCCAGAAAGACAAAATCGTTGTGGACTCCTATTTCACCAGCAAACCGGAGGGCAATTTGAAGTGCATTGTGGATGGGCTCAAAGAGGAGAAAAAGTGGAAGATCGTTTTGCTGTTTACCCAGTATGCCAATGGGATGCGGGGCAAGCTGGCCTATATTTTGCATATCTTTCGGGAGGTGTACCATTTCAACACCGCCAGGCTGATCATTTTAGAGGGCAACAGCTTAACACTTAGCTGCATCAAGAAGAAAAAAGGGGTGCGGGCCCTACAGGTGTGGCATGCCAGCGGGGCGTTTAAGAAGTTTGGCGCGGACACCAAGCGGCTGTACGACATCAAAAACCTGGATGCTGCCCTGGTGAGCAGCAGGGAGTTTGCGGAGATCTACGCCCAGGCGTTTTCCCTGCCGGTGGACAAGGTCTACGAGGTGGGAGTGCCACGGCTGGACCTGCTGGCCTCTGGGGCGTACGTAGAGCAGTTGCGGCGCAAAATGGAGCAAAAGTATCCGGTGCTACAGCACAAGAAGCTGGCCCTGTGGGCGCCCACCTTCCGGGGTCAGGGAGTGGACGACGTCTCTCTGCCTCCCATGGATTTTAAGAGGATGGAGCAGGCGCTGCCAGGGAAATGGGTGCTGGGCGTTCGGCTGCACCCCAACATCACCTCCTACGATAAGCCGGAAACGCTGCTGGATTTGACCCGTGAGGACTTGATAGAGGTGCTATCTGCAACGGATTTACTCATCACCGACTATTCCTCCATCATCTACGAGTTCAGCATGTTTGGCAAGCCCATGGTGTTTTACGTGCCGGATCTGGAGCACTATAAGGGGGACAGGGGCTTTTACATGGAGTATGAGAAGTTCGTGCCTGGGCCCATTGTGCAAAATGAGGAGGAGTTGCTGGACTTTTTGGAGCGAGCAGACGGCTTAAATGGAGAGCAGAGCAGGGCTTTTCAAAACAGGTATATGGCCGCTACAGATGGGAATGCTACCAAGAGAGTCATTCGCATCGTCCATCAGCTAATAAATGACGAAAATGGAATAAAAATGTAATATAATATTTAAATTTGTAATACAATATTGATTTTTGGCGAAAAATGGCGTATGATAAAAAAATAATATTTTCGTGAAAAGGGGCTGGGATCTACATGAAGCTGGCAAAGAGAATTGTGCGAGGAGTACTGAGAAGGGGCAAGAAACCGTATCATAAGGTAGTGAGCCCTGTGCAGCGCAAGGGATACCAAAAGCTGTATGAGGAGTGCTGTAAGCAGCCGGTGGAGCAAAACAGAGTGCTCTTTGTGGACAACCGTTCCAGCGTATTTCCAGACAACATGGAGGCTATTAAGGGCGAGCTAGAGCAGCGGGGAGGATTTGAGATGATCTCCCTGGTGCGGGACATGCGCCAACAGCCCGCAAGTGAGCAGAAAAAATACATTCAGGAGTTTATGCGGGAGTTTGCCCGGGCACAGTATGTATATTTAGTGGATTATTTTGCTCCCTTGTACATGGTAAAAAAACGGCCGGAGACGGTAGTCGTCCAGCTGTGGCATGCCTGCGGGGCGTTTAAAAAGTGGGGATATTCCGTCCTGGACGAGGGGTTTGGCAAGACCAGACAAGAGGTGGAAAAGAGCCCCATTCACACCAACTACAGCTTTGCCACTGTCAGCAGCCAGCAGGTGGCGCCCAACTACGCCGAGGCCTTTAACATGCTGGACCGCATAGAGGATGTGCGGGCCACGGGGGTAGCGCGCACCGACGTATTTTTCCGCCCCGAGTACATCAAAGAGGCCAGGGAGAGGTTTGACAGTCTGTTCCCCCAGGCGCAGGGCAAAAAAGTGATCTTATACGCTCCTACCTATCGGGGCAGCATCAAAAAGCCCAAGACGGATCTGCCCATTCACATCCCATTTTTATCGGAAAAGCTAGGGGAAGAGTACGTACTGGCCATTAAGCTCCATCCCTTTGTGCCCCCAGAGGAGTACCGCATACCGGAAGAATACAGCGGGTTTGCCAAAAACCTGAGCGCATCTATGGAGATCAATCAGCTTTTGTGTGTGGCGGATGTGTGCGTTACCGACTATTCCTCCATCGTATTTGAGTACTCTCTGTTTGAAAAGCCCATGATCTTTTACGCCTACGACAAGGAGGAGTACATAGATTCCCGGGGCTTCTACTATCCTTACGAGGAGTTCATCCCCGGGCCGTTGGTGGAGGATGAACAGCAGCTAGTGGAGGCGATTTTGCAGACGGGAGAGGACTGGGATCCTCAAGTGGTGAAGGCGTTTAAAGAGAAGTTCATGGATGCCTGCGACGGCCATTCTTCCAGCAGGATTGTGGATGAGACGCTGGGCAACGTGACGTTGCATCCACGTACGTTGAGCAACGGCGATATTGCCTAAAACTTTTTTTGCCTCGGGAGCTGGTGAGAGATACTATTACCCCTCTCCGCCTCGCTGCGCATCGGCACCTCTCCCCAAGGGGCGAGGCAAGGGCAGCGTGACGCTGCACCCAATGCCGTTTAGGGAGGATGAAGTTAGCGGAAATTACACGTCCTCGGGAGGATATGGGAGAAATACCATGCCCCCTCTCCGGCCCTTTGGGCCACCTCTCCCCATAGACGGGGCGAGGCAAGGCAAACTGAGAAATGCTCCGTCGCTACCAAAGGACAGTTTATTAGATTACCTTGGCTCCCCCAGAGGGGTGCAGCATTGTGCTGCACCCACTATCG
>CAJJPW010000179.1 GCA_905193725.1 uncultured Eubacteriales bacterium | reverse complement strand
TGAAGCCGCCTGGTATCTTACCAACAGCGTACATCTTCTCTTCATATTCAACACTAAGTGGGAAGAAATCGATTCCTTCTCTTGGTTCCTTAGATGCAGTAGCTGTTGAAAGTACCACTGTATCACCATAGTGCATAAGAGCTGCTCCGTTAGCCTGTGCACATACTCTGCCGACATCAACTCTTAATGTTCTGCCAGCTAATTCCATTGTGTACTGTTTAAACATAAATTTCCTCGTTTCCGCCTGTTATGGCTTGCTTAATTGTATTAACAGAAAGTCCGAAACAACTCAAAAACCCACTTAATTAAGTACGCTTTTGAGTGGTCTCGGTGAAATCTTTCTGTTATTAGCTTAATAATAAGTAATTACTGCCTGATTTGCAAGCATATTACCAAAAGAAAAAGGCGAAGTTATACAACTCCGCCATAAATAATTAATTACTTTCTGATTCCTAAACGTTCGATTAAGTTTCTGTAACTTTCGATGTCGTTCTTCTTTAAGTAAGAAAGTAAAGCTCTTCTCTTACCAACCATCTTTAAAAGACCTCTTCTGGAATGAGAATCCTTTTTGTGAATCTTCAGATGCTCTGTGAGGTGAGAAATTCTCTCAGTTAGCAGCGCAATCTGCACTTCCGCAGAGCCTGTATCTCCCTCATGAGTAGCAAACTGCTCAATGAGCTGGGTTTTTCTTTCTTTATCCATTTTATTACCTCCTAGTTTTCCATACCCCCAAAAACGTTGTGTCCGCCAAGGCGCTCGAAACACAAGGTATTTGGTTGTTTACATAACATTTTAATATTACCATATTCAGTTTTGTTTGTAAATACTTCCTTTTCCGTTTTCCATCTTATAAGCCGTTTTTTCTGGACGTCTTACGCCTATTGGCGCTGATACATCCCCAGTATTTTTTGCGCATCAAGTTTATTTTGCTCCAGCATGTGCTTCAGCTCTTCTAGTGAGCCAAACTTCTGCTCATCTCTCAGCCTCATGATAAATTCGACCCGCACCTCTTGGCCGTAAATATCCTCGTCAAAATCGAAAATATACGTCTCTATGTTCTTGCCCACTGGCTCTTTTTTTACTGTGGGCTTATAGCCGATGTTGGTAATCCCTCCAAAGGCCCTGCCGTCTTTGAGCAGCACCCTAGACACATACACTCCATTTTTGATCACAATATCCCTATCGTGTATATCGAAGTTGATGGTAGGGAACCCTATCGTTCTACCCAGCTGAGCCCCTTTTACCACCGTGGAAGTGATGTCAAAATTTCTACCCAGCATTTCATTGGCAAACATCACATCTCCCGCCATCAGTGCATCTCGTATTTTAGTGCTGCTCACCACTTCTCCCTCGGACATGACCGGAGAAATGATGGTAACGGGAATGCCTCGCGCACTCATATGTTCTTTGAGCAGCTGGGCCGTTCCCATCGCCTGATGGCCATAGGTGTAGTTAAAGCCCATGACAAGGTGCTTTGCTCGCAAAACATTCACCAGAAAATCCTCGAATTCCCCTGGGGTCTGGTTGGCTGTAGCTGCATCAAACTCCTCATAGAGAAAATAGTCGATCCCCAGCTTGCTGATAAACTCCGCCTTTTGCTCCAATGTGGAGAGCTGTTTTCTCTCTGTAAAGCCCAGCACAGCAGCTGGTATATTGGAAAAGGTATAGACTGCCGTCTTTCTTCCGTGAGCCTCTTTTATCACAGCATCAATGATTTTCAAGTGTCCTCTATGTACACCGTCAAATGTGCCTAGGGCAATCGCCAAATTCTCTGGCAGCGGCTCGGTGCGTCCCTTTACATTGATGATTTCCATTCGCCATTCTCCCTATCCAATAACATTGTATTTAACTTGATAGCGCCTGCTACCATGCCGCCCAGCCCAATGAGCTCTCCTCTGCAATAGATACGATACATCTTCTCTGGCTGCACTTTTTTTTGTACCTGAGAGAGCGAAATTCTGCACCCATTGAGAATTTTCTTGAACTGGTCGTCTGGCAGCACTAGCTCCTCTACAGCCTCCAGTGCTTTTTCTACGCTAGTCAAAAACCCTCGGTTTTTCATTTTGACACATTCCTCGATCTCCTCCAGCGTCCAGCTATCCTGTACATAAAAATTGCCCGTCTGCGCTCGCATCAAAAAGGAAGTATAACTTAGTTCCCCCAAGTGCTGACCAATTTCGCTGATCAGTGTACGCACATACGTGCCCTTAGAACAGCGGATTTTAAGCAAATACGAGTAAGCACCCGTCCGATTCACTAGCTCAATATCATATATCTCCACTTCCCTTTTGGGGATATCGATCTGCTGTCCCTTCCTAGCCAATTCATACATCTTTTGGCCGTTTTGCTTAATGGCCGAATACATAGGAGGTTGTTGCCACTGTTTCCCTACAAAAGCCGCAGCTGCCTCCAGCAGCGCTTCTGACCTCACTTGAGGCCTTTTCTCGCTGATGCGAAGAACTTTGCCGTAGCTATCTAACGTGTCTGTGGCGGCTCCAAAAGTGATCTCCGCCAAATACACCTTCTCTCCGCCCATCAAATAATCAGATATCTTCGTCGCTCTACCCACCACAATAGGCAAAACCCCTGCTGCTCCTGGATCCAGTGTGCCGGTATGTCCCACCTTTTTCTGTCCTAATATCCGCTTGAGTCTCACTACCACATCGCTGGAGGTGAGACCGCTGGGTTTTAGTACGTTGATTGCGCCGTTATAACCGTCCATACCCTTCCTTACTTCTTCCTCTTTTTATCCTCTCTGCAGCGCCTGCTCACACGCCTCTAATATGACACGCTGTACCTGATCCAATGTGCCCAACAGCTTAACGCCTGCTGCACGGGAGTGGCCTCCTCCTCCCCAAGTGGCGGCGATGGCGCTCACATCCACATATTCGTTAGAGCGCAGGCTGATTTTATACTCCTCTTTTCCCATTTCTCGAATGAAAATGCCCACTTCTACACCGTCAATTTCCCGCGTATAATTGACCAAATCTTCACAGTCTGCGCTCTGAGCGCCCACATGTTGAATATCAGCCAAAGAGATGTGCATTATCGCAATTCTTCCCTCCGCTTTAAGCTCTAAGTGAGAAATCCCTATTCCTATGAGTTTTGTGGCCGGATACGTCCTGTTACGATAGATGTTGTCGGATATTTTATGCAGCGGGAAACCCGTCTCCATCAGCTTTGCCATTGCTAAAAACGTCTGCCTGGTCACATTGGAGTAGGAAAAGTTCCCCGTATCCGTAGAAATCGCCGTGTAAATACAGGTGGCAATGGAAGGATCTATCTCCACACCCAACAGAGAAATCAAATCCAATATGATCTCGCCCGTCGCCGCGCAGGGCCTGATGTAGTTGAGGTGGCCATACTCTTTATTGGTAATGTGGTGGTCTATATTGACCACTTTTTCTCCCTTGAGCGCCATGTCTTTCAGAGATAACAGGCGCTTGTCGTCGGCACAGTCCACGCAGATGGATAGATAACGCTCACCGACGACTTCTTGGGAATCTTTTGATATTTCTATCATTTCCTGTAAATACCGATAACGAAAAGGAAGGTCACCTTCTAAATAGAATTTGACCTCTTTCCCTAACCTTTTTAGCGCCAAATACAGTGCACCTCCGCTGCCAATTGCGTCCCCATCCGGCGACGTGTGGGTGAAGATGCAGATGCGATCATAGGCGCGAATTTGTCCTGCTATTTCATTTAAGATTTCTTTCATCGCACTTTTACCGTCAATCTCTAATCTCTCGTGTTTTCATCGTCTCTGCCCCGACCTCGAGGATGTTTATTCATCCTCATTCTGGGCCGTCTCCGGAGCATTTTGTTGTTTGCTCTCGTCGATTTGTGTCACCTGGTCGATCAGCCGCGAGATGTTCACACTGTACTCGATGCTCGTATCCAGCACAAAGGTGAGCTGGGGCATCCTCCGTATGGAAATCCTTTTGGAAAGGCTAGTCCTAATAAATCCAGCGGCTCTATTGAGCGTTTTAATGGTGGATTCCCGTTTTTTTTCTGTATCGTATACACTCACATAGATTTTTGCAAACTTCAAATCACTGGTCATGCTGACTTTGGTGATGGATGCCATAGAGGACATACCTGGATCCTTCACCTCTGTCAGAATAAATTCACTGAGCAATTTTTTCAGCTCATTTTCTATGCGAATCGTTCTCGTGTTCTGCACGAATACCACATCCTAGCGTTCAATTTCTCTCATGACAAACGCCTCGATAATATCCCCTTCTTTGATATCGTTATATCCTTCAATGGTCATACCGCACTCAAATCCAGAGGCCACTTCCTTAGCGTCGTCTTTGAATCTCTTCAGCGAACTTAGTTTTCCCTCATGTACCACAATATTATCCCGCAAGAGACGAACAGATGCATTTCTCATCATCTTCCCATCCTGCACATAGCAGCCGGCAATGGTGCCTACACTGGATACCTTAAATGTCTGCCGCACCTCAGCATGGCCGATGATTTCCTCTTCAAATTCTGGAGCCAACATGCCCGTCATGGCCTTCTCAATATCTTCAATCGCATGATAGATGACCCGGTACAGTCGGATATCCACATGCTCTTTTTCCGCCAGTGTAGCAGCCTGATTTTCCGGCCGCACATTGAAGCCGATAATAATCGCATTAGCAGCGGAAGCTAGCATGACGTCGGACTCCTTGA
>CAJJPW010000178.1 GCA_905193725.1 uncultured Eubacteriales bacterium | reverse complement strand
CCCGCTGTTGCTGTCCACCCGAGAGTTCTGTAGGCAGGTGCTTTGCTCGATTTTTCAGCTGTACTTTTTCCAGGGCCTGCTCCACCCGCTTTTTTCGCTCTGTCTTGCCCACTTTTTGATAGATCAGGGGCAGCTCCACATTTTCCTCAGCACTGAGTTTGGGGATCAGGTTAAAACTCTGAAACACAAACCCTATCTTATGGTTTCTCACCCGGGCCAGTTCTTTTTCCGTATAGTCCTCAATTGGCGTATTATCCAGCAGGTATTCTCCGCTGTCTGCAACATCTAAGCAGCCGATGATATTCATCAGTGTGGATTTGCCACTGCCAGACGGGCCGATGATGCTGACAAACTCCCCTGGATCGATGTGCAGGCTGGCATGATCTAGCGCCCATACAGATTCTGAGCCTACAGTATAGACTTTACATATGTCTTTCATCTCTATCATGGTATCACCCCATCAGTTTCCGTAGGACATTCCGCCAAAGTCGCCGCCCCCGGGCATATCTCCAATGTCAAAGTTGCCTCCGCCAGGCATACCACCTCCGCCAAAGGCCATACCTCTTTCCTCAGAGGATTCCATGTAGTATACAGTATCTCCCTCGCTGAGACCGCTGGTAATCTCTACATAGGTGCCATTATCCAGCCCTGCTGTCACCTCCACCATGCTGCCCAGCTCTCCCGTCTCTTCATCATAGGAGGTATATACATAGGAGGAAGAACTGGTTTGCATCAGAGCGTCGCTGGGGATCAATAAAGCGTTTTCCACGCCCTGGATGCGAATAGCGACAGAGGCAGACATCCCTGAAAGCATTTGCTCTGTTTTTTCCAGAGTAATCACCGCAGTGTAGGAGGTAACGCCGCCAGATGATGAACCACCTGTGGTTTGGATTTCGGTTACTGTGCCGCTATACTCCTCATCGCCCAAAGCGTCCACAGCAATCGTCGCCTCCTGCCCCACTTCCAGGGAGAGGATGCTGGATTCATCCACGTTTACAGAGACCGTCATGGTATCCCCCGTGCAGATACTGAGTAGCGTTTGCAGATCGCTTTCCTCCTGAGTAGCCGCTTCTGTTTGGTTCTCGCCTGTGGTTTGCACACCGTAAGAAGGCTCTACACTGGAAGATGTGCTCTCCTGTTCGCCCACCGACGAGACAGTCCCTGCCGCTGTAGCATAAACGGCGCCTTCCTTATAGATGGTCAGCAGCTGTTGGAGGTTATCCTCCACTTCTTTGCGCTCACTTAACAGGCTATTGTAATTTCCGCTGTATTCAGTGTCTGTGAGGGAAAACAGTCTTTTGCCCGAAGATACCTTGCTGTTTTCGCTGACAGACACTCCTGAAATCGTCCCCGCGTAACCTGTGATGTTTAAGGGTTCATGAATAGAGAGCTCTCCACTTCCCACCAGTTCTCCTTCATCGTCATAGATGGAGACGGTATCGCCATAGACCGTTCCATTGTCGGTCACCAGCACAGTGGCTATCCCGCTCTCCACTGAGGCCACACTGCCATCGTACTTGGTTCCATCCGAGCTTTCCACAGTTACCGTGTCTCCCTGGGCCATCGTCTGGGTCTCCACATCCACTGCCATATATCCGTCCAGAGATAAAATGGCCAATGCGCCGTTTTCGTACATGACCGTCGCCACGTCATCGCCTTCCTGCCCATAGATTGCCTTCACTCTTCCGGCCACCTCGGTAGTTATTTCGCTGTCTACAGCGTCATCCTCAGCCTCATCAATCTGGCTGTCCAATGCGTCCAACTCTTGTTGGAGGCTGGACATAGCAGTCACTACTGTGGACATATCCACCTTTGCCAGAAGATCCCCTTTCTCTACTACATCGCCTGCGCTCACACAGACTTCCTCAATCTCTACTATGTTCACGATCTCTATTGTCTCAACATCCTCATCTGTCAGATTTCCCGTACCCGAGACAGTGGTGCTGATACTTCCCTCGCTCACCGTCGCCGTCTGGATTTCCGTCTCTGACCCAGAACCGTATTCTTCTGCTACTCTGCTTTTAAGATACAGAACAACCGCCACGAAAACTGCCAAAATGATGGCAGCAATCACGGCGATCCGCAGGATTCGCCTTTTGGTACTCTTTTTGCGTGATACACTCATGATTTTAAAAAGCACTCCTTTTTTGTGTTTGATCTATATGGAAAAAGGCCGCTGCCTACCATACGCGAACTATTTTACCGTTCTTACCCAAAATGCAGTTGAAAATTTTAAATTTCCTATGGCGCAAACTTTCCCTAAAAGTATCAGAAAAGGGCAAAAGGCAGTAAAAGTCTTACTGCCTTCTTCTATGGATATCGCCTAGATCAGGCGTTATTTTTAGTCTGCCACTTTTGGATACCGAGGCGGGCAGTAGCCTTTTATCGGTCGCTATATCCATCCAAATCGATTTGCATCGCACCTGCTTTGGGGGCAAGCACAGTGTATACTTTAAAAGCAGCACTTAAAACCAGTTTAAAAAAGTTTGTAAGCAAACTGTGAATATTGTTAAGGTTTCTGTTTTGCTGTATCTCAACTCTTATTTCTGTTAAAATAGAATTATCAACGCCAAATTTTCAAGCTAATTTTAACTCCAAGATTTATGCTTACAGTAAAAGGCGAATTTTGTCTATGGCCAGATGTCACTGCAAACACTGCGCTTTTAAAATAGTAATGGGAGGTTGGCAATGAGGATTTTAATCGCAGAAGATGAAGTATACATTGCAAAAGCACTTAAGGTAATGCTGGAAAAGAGTAAATACACCGTTGATATGGTACATAATGGCCTAGATGCTCTGGACTATATCTCCCAGCTCTCCTACGATGGGATTGTACTGGATATTATGATGCCAGGTATGGATGGAATCGAGGTGCTCAAACAAGCCAGAAACAGAGGCATTACAACACCTGTGCTGTTTCTCACGGCGAAAAGCGAGGTAGAAGATCGGGTTACTGGTCTGGATGCAGGAGCGGACGACTATTTGCCCAAGCCCTTTGCCTCTACTGAATTTCTAGCCAGAGTGCGCGCGCTGGTGCGCCGCAGCAACCACTATGTCTCTTCTGTGCTGCAACTTGGCAGCACAACTCTTGACTGTAATCAATACCTCCTATCCCATGGCAAAAACAGCGTGCGGCTTAACAACAAGGAGTTTCAACTGATGGAGCTTTTTTTCCGGCATCCCAGCAATGTCTTCTCTTCCGACAGTCTGATGGAACATGTGTGGGGGCTGGACTCTGAGGCCGATATTAGCGTAGTTTGGACCTATATTGGCTTTTTGAGAAAAAAAATTAAGGAAATCAGCGCGAATATTGAAATACGGACGATCCGTGGCGCCGGTTATGCTTTGGAGGTACTTTCATGCTAAAAAAGATGCGTTGGCGCTTTATTGGCGCAGCAATGGCGGCTATCATTGCCGTTGTACTGGTTCTGCTTTGTATGATTAATCTTTGGAGCTATACCCTTACTACCGATCAACAGGACAGAACCCTTTCCATGCTTTTAGAATCCGAATTCCCAGAGATGCCGCCCATCGATAGAGGAGCTGATCAAGAGGCTGGTACTCCTCCTGCCCCCTTTGATGGACATTCTCCCGAGCTGCAATACATGCTACGCTTTTTTTCTGTAGAAGTTGATACCCAGGGAAATGTGCAGTCTGTGGATATGGAACATATTGCCTCTATCTCCTCTGAAGATGCTACCGCATATGCTGCTGCGGTGTTACAGTCAGGTAGTACGTCAGGGTATTATGGAGAGTATCGCTATCTGAAGAAAGATTCCTCTTCCGGTTCCACCATTATCTTTCTCAACTCCGAGCGGGAGATCCAAGCCATGCAGCGTTTGCTATTGGTTTCCGGTGGGGTGACGTTAGTGAGCTTATCCATTGTATTTCTTTTGGTCATCTTGTTCTCCAAAAGGGCAATTGCGCCGTATATTCGGAACATAGAAGCCCAAAAGCAGTTCGTCACCGATGCGAGCCACGAGTTAAAAACACCGCTCACTGCCATCGCCACCAGCGCCGATATCCTGGCAATGGAAACAGAGAATAACGAGTGGGTTGCCAACATTCAACAGCAATGCTCTCGTCTGGCGAAGCTAGTGGCCAATCTCATCACCCTTTCCCGTCTCAATGAGGTCAAACCCTTCCCAGAAAAAACTACCTTTTCCCTCAGTGATGCCGTTTGGGAGATCTCCGAGCCGATTCACGCCATTGCAGAGGCCCATGGCAAAGTGTACACCCAGAGCATTGAAAACAATTTGTTTCTATGCGGAGACAAAAACGGAATCCAACAGATGGTGTCCATCTTGCTGGACAATGCCGTTAAGTACTCTGATGCCAATGGAAGAATCCAACTCAGCGTGCAGAAAAAGCAGAGAAAGATTGTCATCTCTGTGTCTAACACCTGCACTCAGCAAGACAAAATGGATCTCAACCGGCTATTCGACCGGTTTTACCGTCCAGACCGATCTCGCGCTGTGAACTCGGGCGGCATGGGCATTGGGCTCTCCATCGCCAAGGCAACCGCCGAAGCCCATGGCGGGAAAATCTCAGCGAAATATTCAGAGCAAAACACCATTTGCTTTACCGTGATATTGTAATCGTGATGATCCTACAAGAGGCACGTGACGCTAAACCCATTTCCTCCATTGATCTACTTCCTGCTCCCCTCCCTGTCTATCCCTTGGGCACCTCTTTTTACACCTTGGTTCGCCCCCTTGGGAAGAGACGCCGATGCGCAGCGAGGCG